>CAZAVQ010000174.1:0-1626 GCA_964488635.1 uncultured Nitrososphaeria archaeon | reverse complement strand
TAATCGTATTAGTTGGGGGGATCGTGCTCTTTATCGCCGAGATCCTCCAGATAGTCGCGTTCTTCCAAATACCCGTCGAAAAACCGGCGGCATAAGGTCTTCACATCACCATTTTCTTTTTAGACGTGGTTAACCGGTTCAATACTTATTATCTCTCTTTACCGGTCTAAGTTCAGATGGAATAGATGAGGACGCGGGAATGGGTCGTTCTAATCATAATAATCGCCGCCGCCTTCTCATTCACATTCTCCTACTATTCTTCGCTGTATTATCATCGGACAACCACGAAGACCATAACCATAACCGAGACCGTCGAGCTAACCCCATCCACGACTACGCCGGATGAACGGTATCGAGAGGAGCTTCAGGAACTCCTACAACACGTCATGAAGTGGGTGGAGTCTCATCGAGGACTGCGTTTCAAGGAAAACGTGGATATAGTGATCCTCACAAAGGAGTGGGTCATAGAGCATTGGGGAACCGGTTTTCTAAACTTAACCGAAGTGAGGTTAGAGGAGAAAATTCTGAAATCGCTATTCATAATACCGCATGACTTCAACCTAACGAAGTTCAAGGCGAGTAGAGCCGGATATCTGATCGCCGCATCCGCTGGAAACACGATATATGTCGTAAAAGAGGCGTTCAATCCAAGTGAGAGTCTCAGAGCCGGAGGAATCTTAGCTCACGAGCTCATGCACATCCTACAAGGAGAATACTTCACGCTTCCAGAGCCTTCTACCAGCGATGAGCGGGACGCGCTTGACGCATTAGTGGAGGGGGATGCGGACTTACTTTCCTCGCACTATATCGCAGAACACGGGGGAGTCAAGAGCAATCCCCTTGAAGGCTATTTCGACCCCCTAACCGCCATCTGGTTATTCCCCTATATCTATGGAAAACCATTCGTCGAATACGTCTACGAGAAGGAGGGATGGAGTGGTGTAAACTCTATCTACGATAAACCCCCGAGATCCACGGCCGAGATCCTGCATCCTGAAAAATATCTAGAGGGGTGGAAGCCTGTTAAGCCGAGTTTTTCATCAGAACCGGGGAATGGATGGAAGCTAATGATGGAAGACACGCTTGGGGAATACTTCATCAGGGAGATGTTGAGAGCCCATCTCTCATTCTCGGTCGCCAACGAGTCCGCGGAAGGATGGCGTGGAGACCTAATCCAGCTCTACGAAAAAGAGGATGCGTACATGATACGCTGGAAGATCATTTGGGAGGGCTCGGAGGAGGCTAAAGAGTTCGTCGAGGCGTTTCAAGATCTCCTGAGGAAGGTGGGCGCCAACTCGACCTCCACAAACTCTTGGATTACCGCCGAAGAGGCGATATCGATAAAGATGTCTGGAGCTGAGGTCTTGATAGAGATCGTCTCGCCGCCGGAGGAAGCGGTGAAAAAGGCCGCTGAGGCTTTGTATGCCTAAATCACGTCCCCGTCCATGAGGTAGATTTAAAAATTGGGATAAGTCTATCCTCACCGAGTCATGGGTAACGGAGAATTCGCCGCGCGGAAGCTCAAGCTCAATCGGAAGAAGTTCAGGTGGAGTCAGCGCAAATATCGAGTTAGGATGCTCAGGCTGAAGGAAAGAGTTGACCCGCTTGAGGGCGCGCCGATGGCCA
>CAZAVQ010000173.1:0-1627 GCA_964488635.1 uncultured Nitrososphaeria archaeon | reverse complement strand
AACTTTCCCAAAAGTTTCCTGATTATCCCGACGTGTCCAATCTTGAAGAAGTGATTCCTCAACCCTATCTTGTTGAAGACGTCGCGGCTTACCTGCAGGATCTCGGCGTCGGCAAGCGGGCTCTTACTTCCAAACAGTTCGAATCCTCCTTGCCAGAACCTCCTCCTTCTACCCCATTGTGGTTCATCGTAGCGGTAGCAATCGGCGATATATCCGATCCTGAGGGGCTGGGGCCAGACTTTTAATTTAGTTGAGACCAATCTGGCGATCGACGCCGTTACCTCCGGTCTCAGTACGAGCCTTCTTCCGGCCTTGTCCTCGAACTCGAACATCCTTTCCCGGATCTCTTCTCCGGACTTCACGGCGAATAATTCGTAGTATTCCACCGTAGGCGTCTCGATCTCGAGGTACCCATAGAGCTTGAATACCTCCCTTATCGCCTCCTCTATCTTCCTCTTTAGAGCGACCTCCCGTGGAAGCAGATCATCCATCCCTCTCGGCGTGTCTATCGACATTCTTCACCAACCCGGTCTAACACCATCTAAATAATAATATCTCTTTTATCAGGTCGAAGAGAGGATAAAAACCTTTATAGTCACTTGAATCTCCATGAGCGGGTTGTCCAGCTACGTTTTCGGCCCAGTTCCCTCTAGGAGGCTTGGAAAATCTCTAGGAGTTAACAACATTCCCGCGAAAGTCTGCTCATATTCTTGTATCTATTGTCAGCTGGGGAGGACTATCCAGCTTTCAGCCCACAGGAGATCTTTCTATGACCCTAGAGAACTCGTGGGAGCGGTCCGTGAAAAGTTGGAAGAATATGAAGGGAAATTGGATTACATAACATTTGTCCCGGATGGTGAGCCGACCCTCGACGAGAACCTCGGATTCGAGGTAAAATTGCTTAGAGAGTCCACCGACATCCCGATAGCGATATTGACTAACGCGTCGCTGATATCCATGGAAGACGTCAAAAATGATTTGATGAGCTTCGACCTAGTGTCCTTGAAAATAGACACCGTCTCAAAAAGGACCTGGATCAAGATCAATAGACCGCATCCCTCGTTATCCTTAGACGATATCCTCAAGGGCATAGCTTCTTTTTCAAAGGAATTTTCAGGGAAGCTGATAACCGAGACCATGCTGATCGACGGCGTAAACTCGGCTTTAGAGGAAGTTGAGGAGATCGCCGAATTCCTCTCAAAACTCGAAATCGATAAAGCATATCTCGCCATCCCAACCCGCCCTCCAGCGGAGAAATGGGTGAGACCTATAAGAGAGGAAGAACTCGTCCAGGCCCACGAGATATTCGCCGAAAAGCTTGGAGCGGATAGGGTCGAATTACTAACGGGCTATGAGGGACCGGACTTCTATCTAGGCGGAGATCCGGAGGAAGCCTTACTCGCGATCTTAGCCGTCCACCCCATGAGACTCGACTACGCCGAACAATCGATCTCTAAATTTAATCAGGATCCGGAACACATAATCCAGAAACTATCGTCAGAGGAAAAGGTAAAAATCGTAGAATATCACGGAAAGAAATTCCTGATCAGAAAATTAATTTGAACAACAATGTGGGGCCGCTGGGATTCGAACCCAGGACCTCGCGGGCCCGAGCCGCGAATCATAG
>CAZAVQ010000172.1:0-1628 GCA_964488635.1 uncultured Nitrososphaeria archaeon | reverse complement strand
GTCGTAGTTTATCTTCACGTCTACCTTGAAGACCTTTCTCAAGTTCTCCGCGGTTATAACTTCAACTGGTTTACCCATGGCCACGATCCTTCCATTACTTAGGAGGATTAGTTTGTCGCAGTACCTCGACGCGAGGTTGAGGTCATGAATCGCGCAGATCACTATCAGCTTGAGTTCCCTCGTGAGTCTTTTCAGGAGATCCATTATCTGGAGCTGGTAGCATATATCGAGGTTCGCGGTCGGTTCGTCGAGTAAGAGGACCCTGGGCTCCTGAGCGAGGGCCCTGGCGATTATCACCCTCTGCCTCTCTCCGCCGCTTATCTCATTCATCTTCCTCTCGGCGAGATGAAGAATCTCCGTCAATCTCATCCATTTCTCCACTTCTCTTTCATCCTCTGATGTCTCGATGGATAGCCTTCCAAGATGCGGCGTCCTCCCGATCATCACCATCTCGAATACCGTGAACTCGGTGTCGATCGACGAGTCTTGGGGAACCACGGCGACGTTCCTCGCGATCTCTTTAACGCTCATCTCCTGAATCTTTCTCCCATCAAGATACACCGATCCGAATTTTGGCTTCAGGATGCCGTCGAGTATCTTCAGGAGTGTTGTTTTACCAGATCCGTTAGGGCCGACTACGCCGACGAGTTCTCCTCTCTCGGCTGTGAAGGAGAGATTGTCTAGGATCTTTTTCGCCCCATAGTAGAATTGGATGTCTCTCGCCTTCAGGCTCACGGTCTCCTCGACCTCCTAAGCAGGTAGATGAAGAATGGGACCCCGGATAACGCGGTTATGACTCCAACCGGAATCTCAAGCAAGCACCGGGCGAGGGAGTCAGCCCACGTCAGAAATATTCCACCAGCTAGAGCAGAGGCTGGGATCAGTATCCTGTGATCTGGGCCGACGATCCTCCTCATTAGATGCGGCATCATCAGTCCCACGAACCCTATTGCCCCCGTGAAGGCGACCGCGCCGCTTGTTATAAGCGAGATTATCACGGGTAAAGCTTTCTCAACGCGTTGGACGTTTACCCCGAGGGATTGGGCGGCTTCCTCCCCGAGGAGGATGGCATTTAGATCCCTAGAATAAAAATAGGCTAGGGCGAATCCGGCGGCCATTATGGGCGCGGTTACCTCGACCCTGAGCCAGTCTGATGCGGAAAGCCCGCCCATCACCCAAACTAAGATTAGGTGGCTGTCCTCGGTCGCGAGCCAGATTATCAACGAGAGTATTGCCGAGAAGAGGTAGGCGACGGAGATGCCGGCGAGGAGCATCGTCTCGGTCTTGAATCCACCGCTCAACTTGACTATGTTATAGACCAAGAGTATTGCAGCGGTTCCCCCTATGAAGGCCGCGACGGGGGTGGTGTAGACGCCGACCATCACCGGGAGAAAGGTCATCGAGAGCGCCGCTCCGAGAGCGGCTCCCGAAGATACTCCGAGGATGTAGGGCCCTGCGAGCGGGTTTCTGAACAAGCCCTGCATGACTGCTCCCGCGACCGATAAGATCGCACCTACAAGGACGCCCATTAGAACTCTTGGAAGCCTGATCTGTAAGATTATCTCAGCATATCTCTCCTCTGCGTGGGGGATCCCGATCGCCGTCTCATAGAATATCCTCACTATTTT
>CAZAVQ010000171.1:0-1657 GCA_964488635.1 uncultured Nitrososphaeria archaeon | reverse complement strand
CTCAGTCAGCGTGCCTGTCTTATCGAACGCAAATACCTTTATCTTATTTATCTCCTCAATGAATTTACTGCCCTTTATCAAGACTCCGTTCTTTGCTGCGCTTGTGATTGCTGAGACCATGCTTATAGGTGTTGAAATAGCTAACGCGCAGGGGCATGAAACCACTAGTAGAACTAATGCCTTATAGAACCAGTCGTGGAATGGTAAGTTAAATACTAAAGGTGGCACTGTAGCTACAGCTGCCGCTAAAATTATGACTGATGGAGTGTAGTACCTAGCAAATTTATCTATGAACCTTTCTGTTGGAGATTTCATCATACGGGCTTCCTCAACGAACTTAATGATTTTAGAGAGTATGGTCTCCTCCGATCGCTTCGTCACTTTAATCTCCAAGAAGCCTTCATTATTGATCGTGCCGGCATAAACCTCGTCACCCGGCTTCTTCATGACAGGTATCGATTCACCTGTGATTGGGGCTTGATTGACGCTTGAGACACCCTTAATTACTTCACCGTCTAACGGTATCTTCTCTCCAGGTCTGACAACAATAACCTCACCCACATCAACTTCACCTACTGGAACCTTAACTTCCCTTCCTTTCCTCTTTACGGTGGCTACATCGGGAGCAATTTTCATCAAGGACTCTATGGATCTCCTAGCCCTTTCAGAGGCGTAAGACTCAAGATATTCGGCTATGTAGAAAAGGAAGACTACCGCTGCCCCTTCCTCCCCATGCCCAATCAAAAAGGCGCCTACTGCAGCTATAGTTATGAGGAACTCTATAGCCACTCGCTTTTTGAGTAGTGCAGCGATACCCTTCTTCATTATTGTGTATCCCGAAATGCTTGTTGTAGCTATGAATAGAATCAGAGCCAGTATATGCTTCTTCAGAATGAACTCAAAGATCAATCCTGCAAAGAGCAGTACGGCCGATAAAGCAATTATTATCTTTCCTTTACCTTTATCATGCTCCTCCACATCATCTATCTCGCATGCCCGACAACCCTTTTCTGCGTTATGCTCCTTATGCATACCTAGTCTCTCCTTCACTTGGGTTCGACCACTTTAAGTATGACGTTTCGTTGGTTTGCTTGAAAATCCTAATTGTGGAAAAGATTAACATTCTAAGAACTATCTTAAAGCTTAGAATAGAGTTCCCGGAATTTGAACATTGAGCCAACTCATAATATGTTGTTTAAGAAGCATTTATTAAGTTAATGTTTAAAAATTACATTTTTTAAATAAAATTTATTAATTATAACTTATTAAATTAATAATTATGCCAGTTATTAGCATTTCCCTCACAAAAGATCTTCTAAATAGGCTTGATGAGTTCGCTAGGGAGAGGGGTTACTCCAGCCGCTCAGAGGTTATACGGGACGCCATAAGGGACGTGCTTTCTGAGTATGAGTTGAGTAGGTTTGAGGAAGGGAAAGTGACTGCAACGATAACTGTGATATCGGAGCAGGATAGACGTGACGTTAGTGAACGGCTTACTCGTCTTAGACACGAGTATGATGATGTAGTTTCTGGAAATATGCATATTCACTTAGGGAAGATCTACTGCCTGGAGATCTTCATTACAGAGGGAGACTCCAAAACAGTATTAAGCTTCATAGGTAAGATTAGAGCCCTTAGGGGTATTCAGCAAGTTAAA
>CAZAVQ010000170.1:0-1668 GCA_964488635.1 uncultured Nitrososphaeria archaeon | reverse complement strand
GACCGCTGGCTCGGAAGGCCAGCGTCCTTCCAGGCTAGACGACGGCCGCTGTCTGGAGGAGTTTTCTCGGCGATATTTTTGTTTTTAGGAGGATTCTCTGAGTATTAGCCGGGGATTTTGAGGGCATTTTCACTTTCGGTTAAGTCCTCTTAGAATAAATTGGAGGCCGTCTAATGCCTGGTTGGGATGAGCGTTCAGACGGTGGTGGACGAGTTCAGGCAGGCCCTCAGACGCGTTGAGATCGAGTTCCGGAACTCACTCGATGAGGTGACGATGGTTAAGGACGTACAGAAACTCAGCCTTCCGAGCGGCGTGATCGAGAATATCCGGGCTGGTGCGAGCCTCAGGGTCTATAGGTGGGTCGCGGAAAAGCTCGTCGAAAAAGAGCTCGCCAAACCCGCCAGCGGGGTAATAGACCTAAAGCTGGTCTTACAGTTGCGATGGAAGGAGAAGAGTAGTCAAGCAGAGCTCCAGCCCCTTCCAGACTACTTCTATCTTAAGGTCAGAGAGGGACTGAAGGAAAATCGGGAAATTATCCCCCATCTCAAGGATATTTACTCCCTTAGGCTCAGCAAGATAATGAGCCTCGCGGCGAAACGCGTCCCGAGATCTATGGTTGAGAACTTAACGGCGGAGGAGAAAGTTCTGTATGAATGCCTGGTCAGCATCGTGAACGCATGGCATGATTTTATAGAGGGAGGGGAAACCGGTGAGCGTTGAACCCGAGATAGAGGAAGCCTTATCGAACTTCTTCAAACAGGAGAAATATCGATCCCTGATAGCCAGCGCCGCAGCCCAGAGAAAACAGTCTATAATGGTGGATCACAGCGACCTCATATCCTTCGATGAGAAGCTCAGCCACCTAATAGTCGAGGAACCGATGAAGTATCTCCCAGCTTTAGATAAAGCCGCGTACAAGCAGCTTCAAGTCGAAGACCCCGAATACGCCGCGGAGCTAACCGACTTCAAGGCCAGAATCTTCAACCTCCCATATAAGATACCCATCAGGGAGATCAGGGCGGCCCATCTCAGGAGGCTCATAGCAATAGACGGCATAATGGTGAGGGCAAGCGCCATACGGCCCATGTTGAGGATCGCTGTTTTCAGGTGCAGTAACTGCGGGGCAAAATACAGGATCCCCCAAGAAGAAGCGAGGATAACCCCGCCTGATAGATGCGCCAGGTGCATGAGCAAGAGGTCGAGGTTCGAATTGATCGCCGAGGAAAGCGATTACATAGATTTCCAGCTTGTTGGGATACAGGAGAAACCCGAAGACCTGCCGCCCGGCCAGCTCCCCCGGATAATCGACGTCGGGTTGAAAGGCGACATAGTCGACATCGCGAGACCGGGTGATAGAGTAATAGTTACGGGTATCCTCCAAGCAATCCACGACCGCGAACCAGATTCCCTCAGGAAGACCTCGAAGATGTATTTGGAGGCGGTTAGCATTGAGACGGCGAGTAAGGAGCCTGAGACGCTGACCATAACCCCGGAGGAAGAAAAAATCTTCAGGGAGATGGCGAAAGACCCGGACATCCATAAAAAGCTCGTAGAATCGATTGCGCCGAGCATCCATGGACTAGAACATGTCAAGAAGGCTGTCATGCTCCTCCGCTTCGGCGGAAGGATCAAACAATACCCGGATGGAACCAAGGTCAGGGGAGACAT
>CAZAVQ010000169.1:0-1674 GCA_964488635.1 uncultured Nitrososphaeria archaeon | reverse complement strand
CTAGTTATTTGGCAGTTTGTTTTTATTTTCGAAGGTTGTTTTGTTTTTGGTTTGAAGGGCGTTGTCGTCGTGATGCCGACTTATAATGAGGTGGATAACGTTCGGTGGCTTATACCGGAGGTCTTGGATCGATTGGAGGGAGCGGGTTGGAGGGCGCTTGTGCTCGTGGTTGATGATAATAGCCCGGATGGTACGGCGGAGGCCGTTGAGGAGATAGGGTTGAGGAGGGGTGGCGTGGAGGTTCTGAGGCGTCCGGGGAAGCTCGGGATCGGGTCGGCTTATATCGACGGGTTTAGGCGGGCTTTGGAAAAGCATGGGTGGGCAGGGTATCTCTGTGAGATGGACGCCGATGGCAGTCATCCCCCTGAGACCCTTGTGAGGATGCTCGAGTTCGCCGAAGAAACCGGGGCTGACGTCGTGGTGGGGTCTAGGTATATTGAGGGAGGGGCTTGGGTTGAAAAATCTTTGAAGAGGATAGTGATTAGTAGGGGGGCGAACCTCCTCGCCAGAATCGCCACCGGAGTGAGGATTAGGGATATCACCTCTGGGTTCCGGGTAATCCGATCCGAGGCCTTGAAGAAGATAATCGGCAAACTCACGGAACTGAAGTCGGGATATGTTTTCCAAGTCCAGCTACTCTACGAGCTGCATAAATCGGGTTGTAAGATAGCTGAGTATCCTTTGAGATTTATGCCGAGGAAGTCCGGAGAATCCAAGCTGGGTGGAAGGGAGATAAGATCCTATGCGTCGTGGTGTTTTAAAATCATGGCTAGGAGGATTTTGGGTTGGGAAGGAGATTAAAGGAGATCGGGGAGAAGAGGATAATCGAGTGGATAGTTAGTCGTATTGAGGAATGTGAGGGAAGCCTTCTCCCACCTGGAGACGACGCAGCTGATATGCCTTTTAGGGGTAGGCTGATATTCGCATGCGACATGCTCTCTGAGTCTACGGATATCCCGCGGGGGCTTTCTCTAAGAGATGTCGGGTATAGGGCGTTGACCGCCGTGACGAGTGATATAGCCTCTAAAGCCGGGAAACCAAGGGCATATCTGATATCCCTAATGCTACCCCCTGATATGCGTGAGGAGGAATTCGAGGAGCTGTGGAGTGGGTTCGAGGAGGCGGCGAAAACTTACGGCGGCAGAATTCTCGGAGGAGACCTAAACAGCGGAGACGAGATAATAATCGACGCAATCTGCATAGGCGAGGTCTCTAACCCCATATCTAGACTCGGCGCCAGGCCGGGAGACATACTCGCCGTAACCGGGAAATTCGGATCACAAGCCGCAGGACTCCACGCGCTCCTTAACAATATCACAGACGACCCCCTTTCCAAGAAAGTGATAAGAAGTTTCGCGAGGCCCGTCGCGAGGTTGAAGGAGGCGGCCGCATTAGCCAATACATCTGCGGTTACATCTTCAATAGATTCAAGCGATGGACTGGCCGAGTCACTACATATTTTGAGCGAATTCAACGACGTGGGATTCGTGATAGATGAGCCGCCGGTGAGCGAGGACGCCGTAGAATACTCTAAGAAATTCGGCGCTAACTTATTCGATTTGGTTTTTTATGGGGGCGAGGAGTACGAACTCATCGTCACGATCAAGCCCAAGATGCTTGAAGATGCGGTAAAAGCTGTAAAGAGCATTGGAGGAAACCTGATCCCGATAGGGA
>CAZAVQ010000168.1:0-1683 GCA_964488635.1 uncultured Nitrososphaeria archaeon | reverse complement strand
GTAAACCCAGATATGTGAGCTTTCTCGAAGCCGTGATAACTTTATAACACCTCGCCCCAGATATCCGCCGTCGCGATGAAGGATTCCGCGCCGAAGATCTTGAAGCCTCCGACGTCGGGCGATGCGGAGAAGATAATTTCTAGGGATGTGGAGTTGATGGCTCGATCCTATAAAAGGGAGTTCCCCATAGTCGTCAAAAGCGTTGAAGGACCCTTAGTCGAGGACGTGAACGGGAATGTCTACATAGACTTCACCTCAGGGCTCGGGCTCCTGCCTCTAGGCGGAAAACACCCCGAGATACAGAGGGCGTTAACCAGTCAGCTTGAAAGACTCACATCCTACAGCTTGAAGGCGGCTTATTCTCAAGAGGCGTTGGAATTGGCGGAAGAACTTTCCAAGATACTGCCAATCCGCGGAGACGTAAGGATAATCTTTACGGATAGCTTCTCCGAGGCCGTTGACGCTGCCATCAGGGCCCTGAAGTGGCATACCGGGAAGCGGGTGACCGCGAGCTTCCTAGGCGCCTATCACGGATCAACCCAGGCCGCGCTAAGCCTCTCAACCGATCTAAAGGCCAGGAGAGCCTCCACGGGTATCGAGGACGTGATCTACGCCCCGTCTCCAAGCTGCTCGAGATGTCTCCTAGGGTTAGAGCCGGAGAACTGTCAAATGAGATGTGTGAATTATTTTAGGGAACTGGCCGAGGCAACGGCCCCCGAAGACCTGGCCGCGGTCTTCATCGAGCCCATTCAGGTTGAGGCCGGGGTCATAATCCCGCCTGAAGGATATCTACAGAGGCTCTCAAAAACCGTTAAAGAGCTCAGATCGCTTCTGGTAGCAAATGAGGCTTCCACGGCGCCCGCGAGAACTGGGAGGTGGTTCGCACTCGACCACTGGAATATTAACGTGGACGCCGTCGTGCTCGGCGCGCAGATCTCCTCCGGCCTCCCTTTGGGGGTCCTCGCCGCGCGGGAGGATTTACTTGACCTAGAGCCAGAAATGTATGAGTCGATTACCGGAGGTTGTCAGCTCTCGCTTGCAGCCGCCCTCGCGACGCTTCACGTAATCAGGGATGAGGGGTTGGTTGAGCGGAGCGAGCGGGTTGGGAGGAACATCAGGAAGAGGCTTCTAGAAATAGTCGAGGAGGCTGAGGCGGCATGGGAGGTGAGGGGGCTTGGAATGCTCCTCGGGGTCGAAGTAGCCGGTGGAGATCACAAGAGTAACGTAGCGCTCGCCCGAGAGATCGCTGGAGAATGCTTTAGGGTTGGTCTATTGGTTAGGAGGAAAGGATCGGCGATAATCCTGACTCCTCCGCTCAACGTGGATGAAGATGTACTGGATAGGGGGATGGAGATCTTGGAGCAGAAACTGTTAGAGCTTAGCCGACGATCTCGAGCTTCCTCATCCTGATACCTTCCTTGTGAATCGTGTAACCGCACTCATTGCATATCAGCTTTATCGTCTGCTTCTGAGTGGTCTTCGACTTCTTCCTCTGAATAGGATATTTTTGCCCACCATACCCGTGAAGTTCCCGCTCGTGATGCCTCGCGCCTTTCGCCAAAGCCCTGTCCTTACCCTTCTTATACAGAGTAACCTTGTGAGGCGTATATTTTCGGCATCTGGGGCAGTACGTGTTTATCGTTCCCGGAATCTTCAATTCGGCACCTTTTCCTCCACGCTCTA
>CAZAVQ010000167.1:0-1715 GCA_964488635.1 uncultured Nitrososphaeria archaeon | reverse complement strand
GGAACATTATCTCCGAGTCGATGAATTTCGTCAAATTTTTCTCGGGTGCGAGTTTGGCGAGTTCCCTTAGAAGACGTAAGAGGGAATGTGTCCGAGGATAGGTTCCAGTCTTTATCAGTAATTTATATTTCAGGATCAGTTGACAAAATTGCTCGATGCTGAATGCGGCGAGGTCATATTCCTTCTCCGCGAATAGTCGTTTTTGCGTTACGTAGGAATGCGTAAGCTCTTTCCTTGAGTATCTCCGCCTCTTCAATAGATGACATCCGCGGCATCTATGAAGTACTTGAGGGTATATTAAACTTGATGTATGTCGAGTTGACGGGCTCTCCATGATCTATTTTCTCCGCTTTCTCCTTTTCTTTGGTTTCAGCTTGAAGTAGAATAGGGCTATGAGTATGGGGATGAGGAGGGTGAGGGAGCTCCCAACCGTGTATATGTCGAGGGATGATCCCTGGGCCTGTGTCGTCGTCTGCGTCGTCGAGATGGTTTGGATCCGCTGTATCTCCACTTGGACCCTTTCGCTCCTCGCGGTGTTGTTGAATTTGTCAAGGGCCACGGCGTATATCTCCGCCTTCTGACGCTTTAGGGTAATCGTCGCGGTGTAGAGGTCGTCTCCGCTCGGCTCCATCTCTACGCTCTGATTCTGCTCCGGCCCGATGATCTCCCTATAGAACGTGAATAGGAGTACGCGGCTCAGGTCTCCATCCGGGTCTGTGGCCTTTGCCGAGACCTCGAATGAATCCGGCCCCAGTCTCTCGACTTTGAAGTCCTCGATCCTCGGGGGCCTGGAGAGCGGGACATAGCCTATTTTCTGGGTGCTGGATTCGGTGAACCATATCCTGTCGCCTGAGATCGCGGATCCGACTATCCTCCCCCCGACCTTTACCTCCCTTACCTGGGATCCCTCTATCTCGCCCACAACCCACCTAGAGGGAGATACGTAGATTATCCTGCCGTCTGGGAGGGCGTATAACCTTATGTCGATGCTGGAGGCCTTCTCGAGCTCCCACCTCTCCTCGACCTCGAGGTTCTTCGAGAGCTTCAAGACCTCGTCTCGGGCCGTCGCGACGACCGCCCCGTCCTCGAACCCCCCTATGGCCACGGCCTCCCCATCTATCTCGGCCGACTTCTTCTCGCCGCTCTCGAGGTCCACCCTGATCACCGTCTTCCGATCCTTCCCGATAACCCATAGAGTTTGGCCATGGACCGATAGGGAAGCCGCCCCATAGGCTGCCGCGATCTCCATCTTCCTGACAACCTTGAGGGAGGCGGGGTCGACCCCTACAACGAGCCCCCTATCGGGGATCGAGGCCCAAAATAACCCATCCGCCGATTCTAGGCCGTAAACCTCACCGGGGAGACGGAGTTCTCGAGATTCACCCGTCTCTAGGTCGTAGATCAACAGCTTCTGGGAGCCGGAGGGGGCTAGGGCCAGCCGATTGCCCGAGATTTCGAGGTCCCTGATGTTCTTGGGCGCGGGGAAGCTCCTGAGTTCGCCGGTTTCCGGGTCTAGGATTACTATGGAGCCCTTGGCCGGGTCGTGTACGACGAGTTTCTGGCCGTAGACCGCTAAGAGGCCTGGGACGAAGCTTGGGTATTTCTCGGGGAGATAGGCGGGCTTTGAGAGGGCGTAGGCGCCCAAGAGACACGAAATTAGGAGGATCGTCAGCAGGAGCCCGGAGAAGACCTCGAGGCGGCGCATATCTCAGTCC
>CAZAVQ010000166.1:0-1716 GCA_964488635.1 uncultured Nitrososphaeria archaeon | reverse complement strand
CAATATCACGGCTATCGGAACCTTCCCAACCCCGCCGAAGAAGGCCATCATCCCGACGATTACGTAGGGCGCCGGAGAAGCCTCCGAGGCTATTCCAAGCCACCTGAAGAATAGCCACGTCGCCGCCCCGGTCATCCCGCCGATCGTCAGGGCTGGGGCGAAGACGCCGCCGCTGCCGCCGGATCCCACCGTGAGCGATGTCGCGATTATCTTGAGGAAGATGAGGGCGAATATTATGAGCGGGGGGATCGCGGTGAAGTCTCCGAGGATTACTTTCTGGAGCCACCCGTATCCCGTTCCTATGACCTGTGGTGTGAAGACCGCGATGATTCCTAGGAGCAATCCCCCTATCGCCGGCTTGAAGATGTTTGGGATCTGAAGTCCGTCGAAGAGGGCCTTGGCACCATAGAATGACTTGACATAGAGGATCCCGATCAACCCGCATAGGATCCCTAGGATGCCGTAGTAGATCAGGCTCACCGGATCCGTGAAGATGTATTGTCCTCCTCCCTCGAAGATCGGCGTCCAGCCGTAAACCGTTGAGAACACGCTATAGGATATCGCGGAGGCGACGAAGGCCGGGACGAGCGCCTCGACCTCGAAGTCGTGGATGTAGAGTATCTCCGCCGCGAGTATCGCTCCCCCGAATGGGGCCTTGAAGATCGCGCCTATCCCCGCCCCGATCCCGACTGCCACGGCGATCCTCCTATCCTTCGCCGTCAGCTTGAACAACTTCCCGATTATCGAGGCGACACCCGCCGACGTTAACGCTATCGGCCCCTCCCTACCGGCGCTCCCACCCGAACCGATCGTGACGGCGGAGGCGATCATCTTGATCAGCGGGACCCGTGTCCTCAATTCTCCCTGCTTGTTGTGGAACGCGTCGATGGCGGCGTCTGTTCCATGGCCCTCGGCCTCGGGCGCGAAGGTGTAGACTAGGAGACCGCTAATCAATCCGCCTATGCACGTCACCAGGGGTAGGAGTAGGGGGTTCTCGGGAAACTCGAATAATCCCTCGCCCTCGCCCGCCGGAGCGGGTGGATGGTATCCGGCGAAGTCCCTGAGGAATATGGTCGTCGCGTTGCGGAGCATCTCGTAGAAGATTATGGCCGAGAGGCCAGCAGCTATGCCTATGATTATGGAGAGAGGCAGCCATTTCCTCAGATAATGTCTGGTGAGAATTGGGAGGAATCTCGATTCTAGATCTCGAATCCTCGTCCTCAGCGAAGTCATAGCCCAAGACATCGTTTATCAAAACGCTATTTGGGGTTTTCAGGGCCAAAGGATCGGCGGCATTCTTAAATCGGCTCCCGAGAACTCTAACGCGGCCATGTCCCCGATCTTCGTGGTCCACGAGCACCACGCGAGGAAAGCGGGATTGCACTATGATCTTAGGCTCGAGTTGGACGGAGTCCTCAAATCCTGGGCCTTCAGGAAGGAGCTCCCCACAAAACGGGGAATCAAGAGGCTTGGGATTCCTCAGCCGGATCATGGATTATGGTATGCGGATTTCGAGGGCGAGATAGAGGAGGGATATGGCGCCGGCCTGGTCAAGATCTGGGATAAGGGAGAGTTCAAACTCATCGAACGTGAGAAAGGGAGGAAGATAGTCTTCGAGGCGATGGGCTCAAAACTCCGCGGCAGATACGTATTTATCAACATAGGAAAGGGATGGCTCCTCTTCAGGACATCTTAAAATTGAAGAACTTAGGGGAG
>CAZAVQ010000165.1:0-1771 GCA_964488635.1 uncultured Nitrososphaeria archaeon | reverse complement strand
TGAGCGCGACCTTGCCAGCAGTTGATAAAGCCTGCCTTCGAGTTAATTTTTCCTTAGTACTACTTTCTTTTTTTGAACTCATCGAGTGAAAAGGCGTCTTCGGGAATATAAATTTTTCTTTTGTCGATTATCGTGGTAGTAGTTGGTAGATCTCTATTTTTAGCCGCCTGTTTCGAGAAAGATACTAATATTGTGGTCTGTTGTTAGGTCGGTAGTCGGTGGAGGAGTTTGGGTAAGCGGATTAGGGCTCAGAGGCTTGGGAGGGGGTCTCCGACCTTCAGGGCGTCGCTTAGGAGGAGGTATAGGGTAGGTTATCCATCGTACTTGTTTATGGGGAAGCAGCTCCTCATCGGCGTCGTTAAGAACCTCGATCACGATCCTGGGCGTGGTGCTCCCGTGGCCGAGATAGCGTTGGAGGATGGGAGGACTTTCCCGGTTGTGGCGGTTGAGGGGATGCATGTGGGCCAGGTTATCGAGATAGGTGAGGGCGCGTCCATAAACCCGGGTAACATACTTCCGCTCGCGAGGATTCCCGAGGGTACCGTTATCTCGATGATCGAGCATAAGCCGGGTGACGGTGGAAAACTCGTCAGGGCTCCTGGGACCTATGCGACGGTGACCTCCCAGCTCGGGGATAGGACCATAGTCTCGCTTCCATCGAAGAAGGTCATGGAACTCAGCTCGAAGTGCTTCGCGATGATAGGAGTCGTGGCCGGAGGTGGGATGAGGGATAAGCCGTTCTTGAAGGCCGGGAAGAAATACCACTGGATGACGGCTAAGCATAGACCTTACCCGAGAACACGAGGTGTCGCCATGGCCGCCGTTGTCCACCCATTCGGTGGAACTAGGAAGAAGCTGGGTAGGCCGGAGACCGTTTCGAGGAATGCCCCTCCTGGGAGAAAGGTTGGGTACATAGCGGCTAAGAGAACCGGTAAAAAGAAGAAGTAGAATTCTATCGGAATTTGTTACATGGCGATAATATAGATAAAGGCTCGACGTTTTGAAACGTGGTTTTCATGAGTTCTCATGAACGAATCCTCGGATACACCACGTTTCTGCTAACCGTCTCCTTGCAACTGATTTTGCCGATTCTACCCGTATACCTGTATTCCGTTTTAGGCGCCTCTAAACAGGAAGTCGGCGTGATAATCGCCTTGGCGGCGATAGCCTCCGCGCTCACGAGGATACCGTCATCGATCTTGGTGATGAGGGAGAACGCCCTTAAGATCCTCGTCTTCGGCATAGGCTTGAACACGGCCGCGCTTCTAGGCTATACCCTGAGCGTGAGCCCCTGGATGCTCGCCTTCTTCAGGATCCTTCACGGCACATCTTTCGCATTGAATTACACGTTGATGTTATCTTTAGCGAGTTTAATCGTTCGACCGGATAGGGCGCGTAAATCGATAACGAGCTATACGGCTTCCCTCGCCATGGGTCTCTGGGTCGGCCCGGCGGCGGGGGTCTTCCTGAGTTCGTTCCTAGATCTTAGGATGCTCATGCTCTCGGCTGCTCTGATAAGTTTGGCTCCCGTTTTTCTGGGAAGTATCTTCGTGAAGAGCCGGCCGAGGTTTTGGGAAGATCAATATTATTCGAAGATGCGGGTCGACGTCTTCAAGGTCTTATTAAAAAAGCCCCTGCTCCTCCCAACTGCTCTTTACCTCTTCTACTCGATGGTCGTTGGGGCGATGCTGGCCTATGCCCCGCTCAAGGCGAGGGTCAGCTTCGGGATCTCCGATCAGCTGATAATCTTCATATTCACAGGATATTATTT
>CAZAVQ010000164.1:0-1780 GCA_964488635.1 uncultured Nitrososphaeria archaeon | reverse complement strand
TCTATCGATTATTCCTCGATGTATTCTTGGAAAAATGTTCTGGAGATATTTTGACGGATATGTTGGGGGCAAAGGATAAAAGTGACCGCCGGGATATTCATGATGTAGGATCATGTGTGATCACCGTAATCTTGTTTATCTCGGTTCCCAGAAAACCGAGGGAGGATATAATCAATATCTGAAGTGTCTTGATTGCGGCGCGGTCTTGATACGGTTACCGACGGGGAAGATCTATCAGGTCGGTGGGATCAAATCGGAGGAGAGGGTCTCCGCATCGGCGCGGCTCTAACACCTGACCGGAGCGCTCCGGGATCCGCAGAACTCCTTTCAGGTCTTTTCTTTATTCCTCATCATAATGTTTTGATCGAGCTCGTTTCTGTTTTTCGCTATTTCCTCGTCGCGGTTACGATTGCTATCGCTATGAGGGTTATGCCCCCGATATAGTACATGAGTTCTATTAGGATCGTGCTAGTCAGCTTCGCGGCGCTCGCCGTTATCGCGCCCAGCGGCGTGAAGGTCGTGGCGAGGCCTATAGTCACCATCAAGGCTCCGGGAATGGCCATAGCGAGGCTGAACGACTTCTTGGGTAGCTCTGATCTCAGGCCGCTCACATAGACGTCTTCTGGGACTATTGAGGGCATCGCGTGGGCCACCGCCCGTATTAGGAGAGGCGTGACCAATAGGATGAATGGTAGCATGGTTATGAACCAGTAGATGGTTAGGCCGAGTGAGATCAGGGTAAGGGTTCCGGGGGAGAGGGGTAGCGCTTGGACGTAGATGGCCTTGAAGAGGATTACGTAGGAGAAAGCGGTGATCGCGTTTCCGATCGTTAGGGTGACGAGTGAGGCGAGGATGAACCTAGTCCAGCTGAACCTCCTAACTATGCGGCCGAAGAGGTAGAATCCGATGAAGTTCCCGGGAACCGCGGCGACCAAGCTCCCCATATAGAGCATCCCATGCTTCAAGGAGTCCGCGAGCAGGGTTCCGATCGCGGCGCCTACGGCGGCCGGCATGGGGCCGAAGATCGTGGCGAAGAACGCGGGGATCACGACGGCTGGCCTGAACTGCCCGAAACCCAAGGGCGAGGGTATATACGCGGTTGCGTAGCTCCCAGCGGCGTAGAGCGCTGCGCACATCGCCGTCACGATCGCCTCAACGCTACGTCTCAACCTCCTCTCCGCCCCCGATCCCATGTTTACGCCGCGGCTCCGGCCCATCTCTATCGGTCTTCGTGGCCCGGCCATCGAGATAAGGATTGCATCTTGGAAATCAATATTAATCAGGACATCTTTGTGAGATCCCGAAATCGCCGTGAGCGGAGCGCAGGGAAGGATTCTCAGGAGCGTGATGAGGAGCGGGAGCTCGCTGGTCATAAGCCTCCCGAAGGTCTGGGTCGACAGCGTAGGGCTGAAGAGCGGCGACTACGTCGAGATCAGGATCGCCGAGGACTCCCTCATAGTCTCCCCGACGGTCGGCGAGGAGCCCCATGGAATCAATCTCAGGTATGAAGGCGATGTCAGGACGCTGGTTAACAAGGTCGTCGCGGCATACCTCCTCGGATATGACTCGATCGAGCTATCGATCCCGAGGGAGTTCAGGGATGACCTGGAGAAGGAGCTCCTCTCAGTCAAGGATAAGCTGATGGGCCTCGAGGTCGTCGAGGAGGAGGACGCGCGCATCACCCTGAGGATGATGATCGACCCGCTCGAGTTCAAGCCCATCGGGATCCTGAGGAGGATGTGGAAGATCTCCGACGACATGCTGGATGATTCCCTGAAAT
>CAZAVQ010000163.1:0-1816 GCA_964488635.1 uncultured Nitrososphaeria archaeon | reverse complement strand
GATATCATTCGTTATACCGGTCACGTCAGCTCTCGTCGCGTATGCGTCGAGCCTTGTGATTCCCCAGATTCTTATCGACTCCTGGATACCCATCTCGGTTAGTCTGCGGTATAGCTCGTCTCTCTCCTCCTTGCTAGTGAACTGGCCTTGGAATATCTTTAGACCTATCTCATCTATCGTCGAGTTCTCATACTGCCAATATCCAGTCTCCTGCCATCCAGGCATGAAGCCGAACCACGGCGCGTTGAACTGGTTTACCGTTCCGTAATCATATTTGTCAACCCCGGTTTTACCCCATCCCTCGGTGTAGAGATGCCACTCGAAGTCCTTTGGATCCGTTCCATATACTTTCTCGATCGCGACTCCGAATGGCGCATAGATCCTCTCCACGGTGAATCCCAGTTTCTCCAACTCTGTTGCAAAGGCGTCTCCGATCTCTCTCCTTTCATCCTCAATTCTTATTATGAATTTCAGGGTAACCGGTTTGCCGTCGTAGTACCACTTGCCAGCTACCTTCTCGGCGCCCATCTTGGTCATTTCCTCGTTAACTATCTGAGCAGCGAGGGCGGGATCGTACTTGAACTCGTATTTCGCGACTATGTCAAATATCGTTGTGTAGTCTGGATCGTAGTATGAGAGGAACGTCATCATGGGGGCGGCGAATCCCTCGAAGACATCAGTTACGAGGAACTCTCTATTGAATACGTATTGTAATGCCAGCCGAATTCTCTTATTAGATAATGGATTCAGTTCACCCTCTGGGGCTGGTGCTGGATTCAAGATTATGTCAAAGAGCCCCGATGGAGCCGTGTACAGTTTTATGTCTGTTCTCCCGGTCAGTGCCTTCGCCTGAGCAGCTCTTAGACCGAATTGATATATGTCGATGTCACCCGCTTCAAGCGCTTTGGGAGCCAGCGACAAATCGACCCGCTTGTAGATTACTTTCTCAACGGCTGGTCCTGGTTCCGTGTGAGGGGCTTTATATTGGGCGAGAACCGGAGGTATTAGCAGGGATATCGCTAGAAATGTTATTGAAAGCATAAGAAGAATTTTCTTCCCGTTCATCGGTGTTTTCACCACGGACTCTCTTATTAATTTTTTCTCAACGGACCACGCTCCAAAAACCAAAACCTCGAAAAGAGGCCGCTTTAGGCCGAAAAATTCAGTATTATTTTCACTAAGAATGCAGAGCCTATTGCACCGAGTAAGGGTATTGGAAGACCTGGTAGAATCCTTTTTCTTCGCAGCGACCACAGGGTGACGCTGTATCCAGCTATGAGGACTATTGTCGAAACTATCCCGCTCATTGTTCCTATGTTCCATATTATTGCCGCTATTGTGAGTGAGTAGAAGAAGAGGTCGCCCATTCCGACTACTATGTCGCCTATCTCGATTGTTAGTCCCTTTAGCGAGGATGCGTCTTCTTTCGTTAGGGTTGAGAGGTGTCCGCGGTAGACGGCGAAGATGTCGTAGGCCGAGATCCCGATGACCAGTACTATGAAGGTCCAGTATGGTATGCTCATGCCTATGGTTCCGCCGGCGCCGGAAGCTATGTAGGAGGCGGCGATAGCTGAGGCCCATTCCCCTCTCATTAATATGGCGTAGGTCACGAGAGACGCGCCGAAGATCGATATTGGAAGCCAGAGGCGGAGTAGCTGGAAGCCGAGTATTAGGGCGAGGTTGAGGACGTAGATGCTGGTCACGCCAAATGAGATCAGCCAGATCAGGATTCCCACGAGGATCTTGAAGAGGCTCCTCTTCTTCCTCGCGATATAGAGGATGAGTATTCCCGATGCCGTGATTAAACCTATGATGA
>CAZAVQ010000162.1:0-1848 GCA_964488635.1 uncultured Nitrososphaeria archaeon | reverse complement strand
CTTCGCCCCCGAGACTCTCCCGTGGAGACCCGCGGTCCACCCATTTCCAGTAGATCCCTTCTACAGGGAGCTAAAGCACTTCGCCGAATGTATTCGCGAGGACAAGACTCCTATGACTAGTGGAGAGGTGGCCCGAAGGAGTCTAGAGGTTTGTTTAGCCGCTCTCAAGTCTGCGGAGCTGAATGCTCCTGTTAAACTACCCTTAAAGGAGGGGTGAAAAAGATGGTAGAGAAAGTTAGGTTCGGGTTCTTGGGAGTAGCCCACTTCCATTCAGAGAGCTATGGCAGGGCGATTAAGGAGCTTCCCAACGGAGAAATAATCGCGGTCTATGAAGATGACGAGAAGCTTGGAAGAGAATACGCCCAAAAATTCAACATAGAATATTACAGGAGCCCGGATGAGCTCTTGAAGAGAGATGATATCGACGCGGTCGTCATAACCGCTGAAAACGCGAAACACCATGATCTCGCGGTAAAGGCCGCCGAGGCCGGAAAACACATCCTATGCGAGAAGCCTATCGCGGTGACGGTTGAGCAGGCGGATGACATGGTTAAGAAGGCGGAGAAGGCGGGCGTCAAGTTCCAGACATGTTTCGTTATGAGATATCATTCCACCTCGATACTGGTTAAGAACCTGATAGAAGACGGCGCAATAGGGAAGGTCCTGGCCTTAGTCGGAACCAATAAGTTGAATTCATCCCTACCACTGCTACGAGACTGGTTCACCCAGCCGGATCTCTCCGGGGGAGGCGCCGTCATGGATCACACAGTCCATTTAGCAGATCTCATCAGATGGTATACGAAGAGCGAGGCCGCCGAGGTTTACACGGAGATCGGGAGGAACGTTAATCCGAAGATCAAGGTCGAGGACAACTTCCTAACGACGATACGGATGGAGAATGGCGCGATAGGCCACATCGACGGCAGCTGGTCATATGCCTCCGGGCTCTACACTTGGGGTGATGTCACCTTAGAAGTACTCGGAACCGATGGAGTTATCCTGCTCGACGCCTTCAGGCAGAACATATACTACATAGGGATGGAGTCGCCGAATGATAAATTGACTTGGCATTACTATGGATGTGACCCCGATCTCGAGATGGTGAAGAGCTTCATAGAATGCATATTACGAGATAAGGAGCCCGTTGCGACGGGATTTGACGGCAGGCAGGGAGTAGCGATAACCATGGCGAGCTATGAATCGGTCAAGCTCGGAAAACCTGTGAAGCCTAAGTAGATCTCCATTTTTTTAAAAATATTTTTGTGGAGGGCGTTCAGAGGGAGTAGGGGTATATCGCATCCTCTTTTTCGTCGAAGATGTATATCTTATCCAGCATAGGCTCTATCCAGATCTTGTCTCCACTCCTATATCTCCGAATTGCCGGGACCTTAACGAACATCTCGACCCCTCCGGCGTTAACTTTCAGGATGTTCTCGGCTCCCATAGGCTCAATAGTATCGACAACCGCTTCTATTCCGGGTGGCGCGTTCTTGACCTCCACTACTGAGGGCCTTATGCCGAGTATCAGCTTCTCGCCGACCCTATTCGCTAGTATGGGGGAGAGCCTACTTACGTCTAACTCGAATCCCTGGGATGTTAACAATAATTTGCCTCCTCGGTCTTCTAAGATGCAGTGGATCACATTGAGTGGAAGAGAGCTGACGTATTTGGCCACGAAGAGGTTTCTCGGCTTCTCGAAGACGGCCTTAGGCTCATCTACCTGGAGGAGCTCACCTTTGTTCACCAGCCCCATTCTATCCGAGATCGTGGCTGCATCAATTATGCTGAACGTGGACATTATCGCCGTCTGCTCAAGCCTCCTCTGAATCTTCTTGATCTCAACCCTCG
>CAZAVQ010000161.1:0-1886 GCA_964488635.1 uncultured Nitrososphaeria archaeon | reverse complement strand
CTTCCTGATTCCTCAGGATCTCCATGGCCTCCATAGGATACAAGTTATCCCCATTCAACATCATAAAGGAGTCATCTTCCACGAATTCCCTCGCCGAGTAAACCGCGTTCGCCGTTCCCAGAGGTTTTTCCTGAATTGCGAATGAGATGGAGATGTCGTTGAGTTTTTGATCCAGCCTAGCATAATATTCTCTCATAACGTTGTGCTCAGGTCCTATTACTAGGCAGATCTCCTTAAATCCCGTCTCCCGCAGATAATGAATAGTGTAATCTAGGAAGGGTCTCCCCCCGCTCATCGGTATGAAGGCTTTCCAACCTTTATTCGCGAATTCTTCGGTAGTCGGATCGAGTTTCAGTCCCTCCACGCGTCTCTGCATCCTCGTTCCCAGCCCCCTAGCCAAGATAACTGCCTTAGTGATAGTCATCTCGAATGGTTGAGTCTCGCTGCTTCTTTTAAGGCTTTACCAGAGACGTTTGCAATATTCTTTTATTAACGGAGATTCTCAAGCTTTTGAGAGAGGTGATCTCACTTGAAGATACCCGAAGTCATATGGAAGAGGGCGAAGGAGAAGAAGAAGCGGTTCGTCCTACCGGAGAGTTCTGATGAGAGAATATTGAAGGCCGCATCTATTGCTGCTTCTGAAGACCTAGGGACGCCTGTTTTACTAGGAGAGCCATCCGAGATCGAGGAGAGGGCCAAAGAACTCGGAGTAAGCCTCGAAGGCGTGGAGATAATTAATCCGAAAGATTTCCCGAAGTTTAACGAATACGTCGAGAGATACATGGAGTTGAGGTCGGGGAAGGCGGGAGAGAACGAGGCTGTGGCTAGGCGTGTTCTCAGTAAGCCAATCTACTTCGGCGCCATGATGGTGGAGATGGGTGATGTAGACGCGATGGTGGCAGGCGCCAGCACGATCACGGCCACGGTTATCCGCGCTGGCAAGCTGATAATAGGTCTTCAGGAGGGGATTTCCGTCGCATCGAGCTTCTTCATCATGGCGGTCCCAAGCTTCGATAGGCTCCTCTTCTTCGCAGACGCGGCCGTGAACCCCGATCCCACGGCAGAGGAGCTGGCTGACATAGCCATAACGACTGGGAGGAGCTATAGGGCTGTTTTGGGGTCCGAGCCTAGGATAGCCCTGCTTTCGTTCTCGACTAAGGGTAGTGCAGCCCACCCGCTAGTTGAGAAGGTAGTGAAGGCTACAGAGATAGCGAAAAAGAAGGCTCCAGACCTATTGATTGATGGGGAGCTCCAAGCCGACGCTGCGCTGATACCCGAGGTCGCCAAGAAAAAGCTCAAGGAAGAGAGCCCAGTTGCAGGTAAGGCCAATGTCTTGATCTTCCCAGACCTAAATGCGGGTAACATAGCCTACAAACTCGTCCAGCATCTGGCCGGCGCTGGGGCATATGGTCCGATTCTGCAAGGGTTCAAGAAGCCGATCAGCGATCTATCGAGGGGGGCGAAGGTCGAAGACATAGTGGGCGTGATGGCGATACTCGGAGCCCAAGCCTAAAACGTACAACCGAATTTTTCAAGCTTCTTTCCGCCATCAATCTATCTCGTAGTAGTAAATTGTGTGCGTGCGGCCTGTTATCCCAGACTTTAAGACATAGACTTCGTCCGGCTTCAGGCCAGGTATTCTGAAGTCGTGGCAGATCACCCTAGACCCCCTCTTAAGCTTGAGTATTTTCGGTTTCAGGATCTCTAAGGTCTTCGGTAGGAGATACAGCGTCACGACATCGGCGTTTGTAAAATCATATCGATGTAGATCAGCCTCCACTATCCGCGCGTTATGCAGCCCCAGCCTGGAGATCCTCCTCCTGGAGTGATTTATCAGCTCCCTGTCTATCTCAACCCCAATCGATCTACAGCGATAATCCCGCGAA
>CAZAVQ010000160.1:0-1900 GCA_964488635.1 uncultured Nitrososphaeria archaeon | reverse complement strand
CTCCTCTTTCTGCTCAAAGTCTATGGCGTTGGCTTTACAAGCTTTTTCACAGAGCCTACAAACTCCCTTGTTTAGATATAAGCAGTGCGCGCTATCTATAACGTATGCCCGTGGAATCGCTTGCTTAAATGGTTGATAAATGGCTTTCCGAGTGAACAGCCCCGTCTCAAATTCGCTTGGAACCTTCACCGGACATACCTTTTCGCATTCCCCACAGGCGACACATTTCGAGACATCGACATATCTAGGTTTCCTCCTAATTAGCACCCTATAATTTCCGGGGGAGCCCTCGACCTTCACGGGCTCGGCCATGGTTATGATCTCGATGTTGGGGTGCTGGGCCACGTACACCATCTTCGGCGTCAGGATGCATTGCGAGCAATCAAGGGTTGGGAATGTTTTAGTTAGCTGGGCCATGTGTCCGCCTATGCTTGGACCGCGTTCTACGAGATACACCCTAAAGCCCTTCTCAGCGAGCTCTATAGAAGCCACTATTCCGGCTATACCTCCGCCGACGACGAGAACCCTAGTATCGATTGGCACCTTTCTTGTTTCCAAGGGCGTCAGGTAACGTGCGCGCTCAACAGCTCCTCGAACTAAGTCGATGGCCTTCAGCGTGGCGAGCTCCTTATCCTCATGAACCCAGCTACACTGTTCCCGGATGTTGGCTATTTCGAGGAGATAAGGATTCAGCCCCGCGGACTCCAGAGTTCTTCTAAATGTGTTGATGTGCATTTTAGGGGTGCAGGCGGCTATAACCACCCTGTTAATTTTCTCTTCTTTTATGGCCTTGATTATGGTCTCTTGTCCCGGGTCGCTGCAGAGATATTCTTGAGCCACGCATACTTTAACTCCCTCGATTTTTGAGATTTCCTCTCTGACTTTTTCTACGTCTACGGTGTCGCTGATGTTGCCGCCGCAATGACAGATGAAGACCCCGATTCTCACCTCATCATTCATAACCATTCACTCCATATCTCATTGAGGAGGACTCCCAGATTTTCCGGATCTTTCTTCCAATAGCTTCTTGGTCAGATGTGGTAAAACCTCAAAGAGGTCTCCCACGATGCCATAGTCTGCCACGTTGAATATCGGCGCATTTGGGTCCTTATTTACGGCTATTATGAGTTCGGAGTTCATCATCCCGTATACGTGATAAAATTGCCCACTTATGCCCACCGCGAAATACAGTTTCGGCTTTACGGTCTTTCCGGAGATCCCTACCTGTCTCTCTTTCGGCAGCCAACCCATATCGACAATTGGACGTGAACAGGCGACTACGCCTCCGAGGGCTTTTGATAGTTCTTCTATAAGGTGCAGATTCTTGGCGTCGCTGATTCCGCGGCCGACAGCAACTATTATATCTGCCGCAGTTATGTCCACGGCCTCAGCGGGCGGTTTGACGAGCTGAATGAATTTTTTGTGATCCACGTCCTTTAAAGCTGGAGGAGACAGCTTGTTAACTTTGCCCTTACTTTCCACTTTTTCAGCTTTGAAGACCCCTGAACGGATTGTCGCTATATACTGTGAGGATCCGCGTAGAGTTATTCTGGCCTGAAGTTTGCCGCCGAAATATTCTCTTACCACCATGAATTTTCCATCTTCGAAGTAAACGTCTATTACGTCAGTTACTATCGGTATATTCAGTTTCACTGCGAGACTGGGAGCCAATTCCAGTCCATAAGATGTATGACCTATAAGGATGACCGCGGGTTTTCTCTCAGATATTACATGGGAAAGAATTTGCTGGTAATATTCCGAGTTGAAGTCTTCAAGCCTCTCGTCCTCAATGAGCAAAACTTCATCAGCATATCCTGCGAGCTCTTCGGCCAGCGCTTCGACGCGATATCCTAAGAGAGCCGCCGTTAACTTTGCATCATTTTTCTGCACTAACTCTCTT
>CAZAVQ010000159.1:0-1921 GCA_964488635.1 uncultured Nitrososphaeria archaeon | reverse complement strand
TTATTCCCGCGTGGGCTCAGCCTGTTATGATTATCAGGCCTTTGTGGCTTTCCATTATGAGGGCTTGGTCGTCGAACATGTGGTCTCGAACTAGCTCTTCGCCTCTTAAGATCACGTAATGTTCCGGGGTCTTTTCAAAATCCGTCATCCTCTCTATCTCTCCGCTCACGGCGATTCCCTCAGCTAGCTTAACAGGCTTCTTGGATGCTAGGAACCTGCCTCCTAGACTCTCTACCTCGCGCTCAGTGTAAGGAATCCCAGTATATCTTATCTTAGGCTTGAGCGCGAATTTTCTTCCAAGAGCGTCGGGGTGGAGGATTATCGGTATCGGAATCTCGGGTCTAATCTCCTCGAGCGCTGCGACCAGCCCTCCCGTGTGATCGTAGTGGCCATGGCTCAAGACTATGACGTCGACTTTCTTCAAGTCGGTTTTCATCAGATTGGCATTATGCACGAGCGGCCCTCCGCTCGCACCAGTATCGAAAAGTATTCTCACATCTTTATCGCCGACTTCGGCGGTGATTAGGATCGAGAGGCCATGTTCGGTCCAAAGCATGGGCTTCTCAGGGTTCTCAGTATCCTCAACCAAGACCTCTACCTTTAAGTTCTCCACCAATCACCCCCTCACCTCTGAGAATCAAGCTTAGTTAACATTTTCTCCCTTTAAAGACCTCGATTACTGGTCATCATCCGTCTGAAACTTCTGCATCTGTTGATAGTTTCAGACGTCAGTAGTTCCGACGCTCTTCACATCTCAGCGTTTTGTAAGTTCGCTGCGTAGGATTAAAGTTTTGCTGATTTCGGGAGGAGCGCGAAGATTATCAGCGCCGTGATCTCAGCCGCGGCGCAGAACCCGATCATCCAGCTGGTCAATCCTATCTGATAGAGATAGCCTAGGATTGTTCCGCCTGCCGCCCAGCTTAAACCAACCCCGGAGTAATATATTCCATAGGCGAGGCTTCTACTCTCCACGGGAGCTAGATCGGCGACTGCCGCTCTCATGATGGTCTCGAATACTCCCATCGTAAGCCCCCAGAAAACTGCGGAGAGGTAAAGCCCGAGCCTACTCGTCAGCGTAAAGAGTATGGGCGTAATCAGCAGCGCGGCTATCGGAGCAACTACTATCGACTTGAGTCCAAGCCGATCATACATCATCCCGATGGGGAAAGCTACCGCAGCGTCGACCGCCATGGCGGCTAAATAGGGTAAAGACGTCTCTCCCGCGAGCAGAAGCCCAGCCTTCACTAGGTCGAGCACATAGTAGCTTATTACGCCCCAGTATAGGAAGCCTATCGAAGTCGTGATAGATCCTGCCAAGAATATCCAGAACCTCTTTCCTAGCTGTGTCCCTGTCCGTTCCCCTCTTTCCTCCTTAATCACCGCCACCGCCTTTGGCTCAGGATACGTTTTCGCAGCTATCGTGAGCATGATCATCGCCAGGATCCATGGAATCCACATTATCCAAAACGCGGTCCTATATCCAGCTGGGTAGCCTTGAAAGAATATCACGAGGGATATGATCAGAGGACCGGTTATAGCGCCGATCTGATCGAATAATTCATGAAGCCCAAACCCCTTACCTCTCCCTACGCCTTCGGTTACCTCTGCTAGGATAACATCTCTCGGAGGGGCCCTAAGCCCTTTTCCAAGCCTCTCGAGAAAGAAGAAGAGCAACGCGATCTCCCAGCTTCCAGCTAAAGCCAGGAGAGGAATGAAGACATTTACCCCATAGCCGAGGAGAATTAGAGCCCAATACGCCTTCCCAGAGGAAGCCCTATGAGCCGCGACCCCGCCCACAAGCCTCATCAGGTAGCTCAGCAGCTCCCCGAATCCGAGTATCCCCGCCGCGATCGCTGGAGCTGCCAAGAAGTTGAGATATGCTCCTCCGATGGATCTCGCTCCCTCGTAGACTATGTCCGCG
>CAZAVQ010000158.1:0-1941 GCA_964488635.1 uncultured Nitrososphaeria archaeon | reverse complement strand
ACCACGCAGTCGAGACCCGCCTTCGCCGAATACGCCGCTAGACTGCTGCTCGTGTTCCCCGTGGACGCGCAGATCGTGGTCTTCGCGCCGACCTCTAGGGCCTTCGTCACCCCCACCGTCATCCCTCTATCTTTGAAGGAGCCGGTTGGGTTATCTCCCTCATACTTGACGTAGATCTCCCTTATTCCCAGGTCGCGTTCGAGGTTTCTGCAGCGGATCAGCCTGGTCCCGCCCTCGTTCATCGTCACGACCCTATCGAAATCCATGATCGGCAACAGCTCCCTATATCTCCAGACCCCGAGAGGTCTTTCGCGGAAACTCTTCGACCAAGGAGTTAGGGACGCCTCCCGATCGTATTCATATTCTACGTCCAGTAATCCCCCGCAGCTCGGGCAGAAGTATATCCGCTCCGACGCCTCGTATTTCCTCCCACAGTCAATACATCTAAGCCAAAACTTCTGCAGAACTGGCACCTCCTAGATTTCAGACACCCCAGGTCCGGGCTCGGTTACGTAGACTAGGCATTCATAACCCCTCGATTGATAAAAATCCTTAAGCGCGGTTGCTAATTTACCTCGCTTCTCCTTCTCTATTAGGGCTATTACCGCCGGTCCCGCACCGCTGACGGCCACGCCCGCTCCAAACCGCCTCCCAAGCTCCTTCACCCCATCATATTCGGGGATTATGCCCGCTCCGCTCCTCGCAGGCTCGACGACCTCATCCCTCATCCCGTCCTTAATCATCTCCAAGTTTCCTAGGGCCATTCCCGCGGCGAGTGTTGACGACGCCCCGACGTTGTGGACGAGCTTGCGGAGGGGGATGGAACTTGGGAGGACCTCTCTAGCCTTTCTCGTGGAGCCCTTCTCGACATCCGGCAAGACAACGACGACTCCGAGATCACTCGGAGGACTTATGGGATATATCCTCAGGGGGTTTCTCGAGGAGATTATGATGAAGCCGCCGTAGATCGCCGAGGCCACGTTATCGACGTGGGCGGCGCCGGCCGAGACGAGTTCCCCCCTAGCGGCATACTCCACGAGCCCGGAGGCGGATAAACCGAGCCCATAGAGTTTATTCATCACGTAGGCTGCGGCGGCCGCTGTTGCCGCGGAACTCCCCAAACCGCTTCCCGGCTTGATGTTTTTCCAGATCCTGAGCTTGATCCCTCCCTGGATGTCGAAGTCTCTCATCATCTCTAAGGCCACGTATCCACCCGTATTTTCTTCGGGCTTCAGGGGTATTCGATAGCCGTCGACGAGCTCTAGCCGGACAACCTTCTCAGGTAGCCTCTCGGCCTCCACCAAGTCGTATGGCTCCTTCAACGCGATTCCGAAGACGTCGAAGCCTGGGCCTAGGTTTGCCGAAGTCGCTGGAGCCCTTACCCTCATGCCTTGAGTAGGCTAAAGATGCGGTCTGAGAAAAGATTTGCTATACCCTTAATTCGAGACCGTTAACGAGTATGACCGCACCCTCCTCAACCGGGCCTATCCTCAGCCGCGTCTCCACGATGCCCAGACACTGAACGCAGACCTCGGAGGTTTTTTCGAGTTTCAGCTTCACGATTATCTTCGACGGCTCTCCGGGAACAACCTCGACCTCCCGGATTACGTGCCTGTGACATGGATTCGCAACCGGCTCCTCGAAACCCACCACGATGTATCCGCCCTCTGATTCCAGCAACCTTACAGCGGGCTCTCCCTCCCCACATCTACCACGACTATCCAAAATGGTGACCGAGACCCCAGGCGATGTCCAAATAAGCAGCTGCGAGAGTAAAATGGCGACCCCCACGAGGGCTAGAGCCAAGGCGACAAAGACGATGATCCTTAAACGGCCATCAAAAGGAGCCATCCGGAATTCTCCGAAAACCCCTTGAAGGGAGAAAAGAGCCCGGGAGGGGATTTGAACCCCTGTAGAGCGGGTCTGCAGCCCGCCGCCTAG
>CAZAVQ010000157.1:0-1943 GCA_964488635.1 uncultured Nitrososphaeria archaeon | reverse complement strand
CGGGGTGCTCCTCGATCGTCACTATCTTGAAGTTCTTTGGGAGCTGGAGGAGTATCGCGTTCAATAGGCTCGTCTTCCCGCTTCCCGTGAGCCCCGCGATTATCAGATTGGATTTCAGCTCCGCCGCTAGCCAGAGGAATGCGGCGATCTCCGAACTCAGGGTGCCCATCCTTATGAGTCTCGGGAGAGTATAGGGTTTCCTCGGGAACTTCCTCACCGTGAGGCTAGAGTGGAGCGATACCTCCCCCCTCAATACACCGGCGACTCTATCGAAGTTCGGTGTTAGGATCTCGACGACCGGGTTAGCCGGCGTAATCGACCCCCCTGATCGCTCAATGACCAATCTGACTAATCTATCGAGTTCTTCATCCGATTCTATTACAACGTTGCTGTTTATCCACTCATAATGCGGCGCGAGCCTGTGGATGAGCCTGACGGGTCCGGGCATGGTAATCGTGAAGTCCTCTATGTTCTCGTCGAGCATGAAGACGTGGAGCCTCGAGAACCCCCTCAGCTCCCTGATCAAGTGATATCTGAAAGCGTATCTCTCCTCTTCCGACAATTTCCTAGAAAACTTATCAATCAGCTTCTCAACTTCCACGCCCTTTCTCACGTACTCCCTGAAGGCCTCATCGAGTATCTTCTTCACACGTTCATCCGGCTCCGGCTCCTCAACCTCATAGAGTAACCCATTCTTCGTCTGCCTTAGCCTGACCACGGCGTCGCCGACCATGTACTCCGTGAAAACCTTCCCCGCGCCTTCTCCTCTCTCCTCCAACCCCCGTGATCACCCCGACGATACGGATCTAAAGGATAGAAAAGTGAGCGGTTGAGATCTTCCCCTCAGTCTGACCACCCGCATCCCCAAATATTAACCCTAATCACTCAAACCTCACTTCCATCCAGGCGCCGCTGTCGAAGCGGAGGAGGACCGAAGATGGTGTAGAAGAAAACGTCGCGTTAACCACCGCGTACTCCCTAGCCCCGATCGTCACCCCGATATCCCTCGACTCGCCGCCGCTCCAAGCCTCCAGAACCTTAATCGGCTCCGAATGTGGGTTATACAGATAGATCTTAACAGACGAGTCCTCCCTGAACGCCGTTATGAGGGTCGGCCTCAGCCAGGGCTTAGACTCTGGAGGAGAAATTGTGGGTAAGGCATAAACAAGGATAAACGCGACCGCAATAGAAACGCTCAACAAGATCAAAGCAGAAAGGAGTTCACTCAAACCAAAACGACGAAAACAAGAAAAAGAATTATGAGGTTGATTCCTGAGAAACATAGCCCTCTACAATTACGCACTTCTAGCCCTCACCGAAATAGCATAGGTCTGATTAGACCCATCGGTGAAGCTCACGGAAAGCGTTCCATTCCATAGCCTGCCGGTACCTGTAACCAGCGAGCCATTACACGTCAAAGAGAACGTAGCACCTGGCTGAACGGTTCCGCTGTACAGTTCATTGCACCCTTTACCTTTAAGGATTGCAGAATCTATCGGTACATTTCCGATGTTTTTTACGTTTACAACGAGGATGTCGTTAGTTCCCGCCTCGATTAAGTCGACATATTCTACGTTTGCCGCTGGTCTCGCTGATATAGTTCCCGCGTAGCTGAAGTAGAGTTGGGCCAGGAGTATTCCGGCGACGATGGTTACGATGAGGCCGATGATTATGGCCAGAAGCGGCGAGAGACCTTTCCTAGCTTTTCCAGCCATCCATCTATCCCCTGCCGAGTTTTGAAGCCCTCTATATAATCATATATTTAAAATCTTCACGCCAAAACCCGGGCTTCAGAAGGCCCTATTCTCATTTTCTGGCGCTCAATCGATCATTTGCCCCGCAATTGGCCAGGGCTAGGCGGCCGCCTTCCACCGGTATCCTCGCCTCCTTGGAGATTTACTTATTTACAAAGAATTGTTTAATTATTTGTGAAAATGATGGTA
>CAZAVQ010000156.1:0-1948 GCA_964488635.1 uncultured Nitrososphaeria archaeon | reverse complement strand
GGATCCCGAGGGAGGAGGCCGAATCCCTCATAGTACGGGGCTTCCTCGACCTCTCTCCGATGAACCTTCCCGAGCATCTGGAGCAGGGAATTAAAAGAATTATAGATATGGCGCTTAAGGGATTCTAGTAGGGAAGAGGGTTGAGGAAGATCTGGTTGACCATAATATCGGCGGCGATAATAATCGCCTTAGCGGCCTCCGCCATCTATCTCACCTCGCTCCAACAGCCTAAGGAGATCGTCGCCCAAAAATTCAGCTTAACCAGCCCGGCTTTCGGAGATCATGAGAGAATTCCGGACAAATACACCTGTGATGGAGCGGACATATCTCCTCCGCTACATTGGGAGGGGTATCCCGAGGAGACCGTCAGCTTCGTGCTCATAGTCGAGGATCCAGATGCCCCTGCGGGAACATTCACCCATTGGGTGATGTACAATATCCCAGCGGACGTGAATGAGCTCGAGGAGGACGTGCCGAAAGTGGAGAAACTTCCATCCGGAGCACTTCAGGGGGTAAACGACTTTAGCCAGGTTGGCTACGGCGGGCCATGTCCTCCACCTGGTAAACCCCATAGATATGTCTTCAAGATGTATGCCTTGGATACGGTTCTCGATCTTGTGCCCGGAGTGGGTAGAGAGGAGGTTTTGAAGGCGATGAGCGGGCACGTCCTCGCCGAGGCCACGTTAATTGGAATTTACTCGCGTTGATGCGCATAGAAGACTTTTAAAAGATAGGGGGTGGAATTTGTGGTGGATAAGGAGACTTTGGACTGGGACGAGTTACTCGAGGCTATTAAGAGGTTTAGGTTCGAAGTCTTCGATCGACTCGAAAAGATAGAGAAGAGGATAGATAGGCTCGAGAAACTCAGGCACCCATCTGGACTATTGAGGTTGAATTGGAGGATAGCGAATGCCGTTGCTTCTGCTCAGAAGCTTGAGATCCTCGCGAGGAATCAGAAGGTAATGTTCTTCGAATTCGAGGGAGACTTCAAGAACTTCCTATCCGACTTAAAGAAGCTTATAGATGATCTGAGGGATGTGATGGGATCCGTCGACTGGGACCTAATCCAAGGCCACACGGCGATAATGTTATCCGCCGCGCACAGGGTCGGATTACCCTTCGCCACGGTTGGAACCCTGCTGATAAGCACGCTGGGTGAAGACAGCGTACACGCGGTCAGCGAGGAGTCGATACAGGAATTCTATGGCGCGAGCGCGTTGATGTGGTGGAGGCAGAACATTAAGAAGATCTCTTCAAAATAATGTCTTAGAAGCCCACGTAGTGGATCTTTAGGTGGACCCAGTATTCCTCCTCGTATGGGGTCACGAAGCCGCAGTGGGGGCAGATGAACAGCTTCGGCCCGCGTTTACTGTGAGGACTCGGCTCCTCGTCTTCGATCGATATCTCCTCCCCTGCCACGGAGTATTTCTCGAAATTTATCCCGGCCTCTGAGAGCGATCTAAGGGTCAAAATCATCACTTCGCTGATTGTTAGGGGTGGATTAGAGGATGTGTCATCGATTACTATCTGGCTGTCCTTCAGGAGCGGCATCGCCCCCCTCATCACCAGTTTCTCGCATAGCCTCGCCGCCAGCCTCACCGCGTTCTCCTCCCATCTCAGCCTTATCCTTATCAAGCTTCAGCTTCCTCCTCATGGCCCTCCTATAATAGGTTAATGGATTTCTTACCCCGCCGCATAGTTCGCCGTTTCTCACGCAGAGCCCGTTCGTCTTCATGGTGCTGCAGCTTGGTGTTGTGTATTTGGTCCTGCTGCCCCTGAGCCCGGCGATGTGTTCTACTTGGTATCTCGCTATCCGGGCGTCGAAGTCCGGCCTATTCGCGTATAGGCTGAGGACCTCCTCGGGTTTCATTCCTATGTTGATGAGGAAGGATGCGAGGGCGAAGTTGGCGAAGTGGCTGATGTTCTCGCCTGCCAGCAGCCTCTCGCG
>CAZAVQ010000155.1:0-1964 GCA_964488635.1 uncultured Nitrososphaeria archaeon | reverse complement strand
GTCGCCAAGGTCGCGGCGCAGGAGGGACTAGATGGAATAAAGAAATTCAGGATAACCCTGGGCAAGCCTATCAGACCCATGCTCGCGGAGAGGCTGTCCTCAGCTGAGGAAATCCTCGAGAAAATCGGAGGAAAATGTATCGCGGAATACAAGTACGATGGAGAGCGAATGCAGATCCACAAGAACGGCGACGAGGTCCTAATATTCTCTAGGAGGCTTGAAAACATCACATCGCAGTACCCGGATGTAGTCGAACTCGTTAAGCAGCACGTTAAGGCCGGGGAAGCGATCCTCGAGTGCGAATGCGTCGCCGTTGATCCCGAAACCGGGGACATGCTCCCATTTCAGGAACTGATGCATAGAAAGAGGAAACATGACATCCATAAGACGATCGAGCAATACCCGGTTAACGTCTATTTCTTCGAGGCGCTCTACGTCGATGGAAAGGATCTAACCCTAGAACCCCTTGAGGTTAGAAGAAAGGCCCTTGAATCGATAATCGAGGAGGGGGAGAGGGTCAAACTCAGCAAGGCGATAATCACGGAGGACCCGAACGAGATAGAGAAGTTCTTCCACGAAGCCATCGAGGAGGGATGCGAGGGGCTGGTCGTTAAGGCCCTTGGAAAGGAGGCAATTTATCGGGCTGGGGCGAGGGGCTGGCTCTGGATCAAATTAAAGAGGAGTTATAAGAGCGAGATGATGGACACGGTTGACCTCGTCGTAGTCGGGGCCTTCCACGGTAGAGGTAAGCGGAGCGGAACGTACGGCGCATTACTCATGGCAGCCTATGATAAGCGAAAAGATGTGTTTCAATCGGTCTGTAAGGTTGGAAGCGGGTTCACCGACGAAGATCTCCAAAAGCTTCCGGAAATGCTCGAGCCGTATAAGATCCCACATAGACACGCCAGGGTTGAGACGGGGATGGAGGCGGATATATGGTTCGAGCCGAAGATCGTGCTTGAGATAATCGGGGACGAGATCACGATAAGCCCGATACATCGCGCCGCATGGGGGATGATAAAGGAGGGCTACGGCCTGGCGATCAGGTTCCCGAGGTTCACGGGGAGATATCGGTTTGACAAATCCCCTGAAGATGCCACGACAACCGAGGAGATAATGGAGATGTATCGGAGGCAGTTGAAGAAGCTGACCCCGACGCCGCCCGGAGGCCAGGAGGTAACTTGAGATGACCGAGGGATCTGATAGAGCGAAGGAGCTCGCGGCGGTGAAGGAATACATCGAGAGGAGGCTCGAGGAGTTAAAGGCTGAGATCTCATCGCTTGAGAAACTGAAGAAATTCATCGACGAGGAGTTGGCGAAGGTCAGCTTCAAAAAAGGCGTGGAAATTAAACCAGTTGAGAGAATCGAGAAGCCTCCTCCACCAGAAGTGGCGAGGGCGAGGGTCCTCAGATCCAAGACGGGTGAAGTATTGGCGAGGATAATCACGTCGCCTAACGAGCTGAGATTCATCATAGACCCGAGCATAAATCTAACCCGCGACGCGAAGCCCTTCCAATCCTTTCTCGTGAGGAAGGTTTTAGACGCCATGAATAAATCGGATCTAGAGCGGGTTGACCGCGGGCTTATTCCACCGGGCCATGAATTAACCTATGAGATAATCTACGATGGTGATCGGGTAAAGGAGATCCTCGTGAGGAATTTTAGGGAAGAATATAGGCTCAGGGAGATAATAAACGCCGTTAGGTGGACTTTGGAGACCGTCGCCGCATCCGGCCGCTGACCATTTACTCGCCCATAACCGTTACCGTGAACCTCCTACTCCTAGGTCTGACATCGAGTTCTATGAAGATTATCTGTTGCCATGTTCCTAAGACGAGTGATCCCCCTCGAACTGGGACGCTGAGGCTTGGCCCGAGTATCGTCGCCCTCACGTGGCTGTGGCCATTATAGTCGCCCCACCTCAAATGGTGCTTATATTCGGCGTCTCTAGGAGCCATTCTCTC
>CAZAVQ010000154.1:0-1983 GCA_964488635.1 uncultured Nitrososphaeria archaeon | reverse complement strand
GACCAGGGGTTCCGAAAAGCCTGATCTTTCGATCATTATAGGTTATTACACCAAAGTCTAGGGCGACCGTGGTCTCTGTCTTATCCCCGATGGGGCTTAGGAGCGGCTTATCTGTGTCGAGATATTTTTCACAGAGTGTCCTGATGAAGGTAGTTTTTCCAGCGTTAAACGGACCGGATACCAAGATCTTGTAGGTCTTCATTCTCCCCTCTCGGAGAGATGGGCCTCGAGGATCATGTTAATCAATCCTAGATTCGGATAGGGCCGAGTCAAGCAGATCAAATAATTGCCCTTGTAAAGTCTCATCAAAAGATATCTCCCGTCTTCGAGCTGGATGTCAACCCTCTTGTATCCCTTCGTACCGAGGAGCTCTATCACGGCTGTAATCGCCCCGCAAATGGCCGCGGTCGCCGCGCCGACGTATTCGGGATTGAATTCGAGTTCGCTGTTGTGTGCGAGCGGTGTGCCATCTTCGGAGATGACCGCTATTGCCTCTATCCATCTTCGGCTCCTATCCTTTATGGAGTTTATCAAAGAGATTAGCTCTTCCTCGTCTGCCTTCATCATTTTTATCCTCCCATCATATCCGAGATGTAGAGCTTCAATAGATCGCGGACTTCCTCCATTTCGAGCTCGCTCTTACCGACCGTTAATGCGGACAACTCCATTTCCCCGACCTTCCCGAGCATCAGTATCATCATTCTCCGCTCATTCTCTATTGATAGACCCTTGAATGAGGAGTCGAATTTCCTAATGACCGAGATGAAGTCGGCGAGAGATGCGGCGACGCGGTCTTCCTCACCCACGTTATGCGATTCTATCGGCATCCCGAGGGTGTTGAAAATTAGGATCGAATCCATCCCCATCATGGAGGCCAGCTCTTCGAGTGATTCCAATCCAAGCACGCCTCCCTTTTTAGGCTTAATCTCCGGAACCTCCACCTCTCTTCTAGGCGTCGGCTTTGGGGGAGGTGGGGGAAGAAGTTCGACCTTAGGCTCCTCTTTCACAACCTTCTCCGGAGCCTTAGGCGCCTTCTCCACGGGTTTTTTCGGAATAACCTCGGGGACCCGTGCCGCGGTTGGAACCGCGGTCGGGATTTTCGCGGCTGCTTTCCTTGCGTAGAATAGGGCCACTATTGAGAGGATGAGTGCGATGAGTGAGATGGTTAGCGGGATCAGGGGATTTGTGAGGAGCGCCGTTAAAACAGGGATAAAAGCGTCCATGCCATTCATAAGGAGTTTTCTAGGAGCTTATATCGTTTTCCGAAATACGTACTAAGCAGGTTTTCCCGGCGTATATCGCTAGATGGCCAAGGTGATGACCGCCGGGGGATAGTTATATATCCCCCCAGAGAGGGTGTTATCTTTGGGAAAACCTTGAAAAAAGTAGCTGTTGAGGAGATTCCGAGCCTCTGGAAGGGAATAGAGGTCAAGCCCCTTCCGGAGGATTACCACGTCCTCGAGGAGTACTCGGTTAGAGAGGATCTCGCAAAGGTGGTTATAGCCAGTCCGCCGGGCTCCACCCTCGAGCCCATGTACTTCGTCATAGAGGTCCCGCTCAGCCCCGAAGAGATCAGGGTCTTAGAGCAGTTGAAGGACATCCTCTCCAAGGAGTTGGAGCCCCCGAAGTCCGGCGAAGAAGAGGATGCGAAACGGGTCTTGATCGAGACCGCCGATAAACTGTTGAGGAAGTATGGTAGAGGTCTGGGCCCGGTCGATGAGGACTCGAAGAGGAAGTTGTTCTATTATCTTGAGAGGGATATGACGGGTTTCGGCCCGCTTAATGTGATCATGGAAGACTATAGGATAGAGGATATTTCATGCGACGGCGTTAGGGTCCCGATCTACGTCTGGCACAGGGACTACGAGAGCATGCCCACGAACATAATGTTCACCGACAGAGATGCCTTGGACGACTACATAATCCAGCTCGCCCACAAATCCGAGAAGCACATCTCATCCGCCTTCCCAATCCTAGACGCGA
>CAZAVQ010000153.1:0-2062 GCA_964488635.1 uncultured Nitrososphaeria archaeon | reverse complement strand
GGGAAGCGGCTTCTATTTAGGTCACCAAGCCTTAAGGGCCGCTGTGAGGGATCTCGACGGCAGAGGCGAGAAAACGGTGCTGACGCGCCGCGTCTTTGAACATTTCGGTGTGGAGGTTCCCGAGGAGCTGATGCCCAAGCTCTACACAAAGCCCATAGACACTTCTGCCATAGCAGCATTAGCCCCGATCGTAACCGGAGCGGCGGAAGAGGGAGATCGTGTTGCCGGGGAGATAATAGCATCGGCCGTGCGGGAACTCGTTAGCTTGGTCGAGGCCGTGGCGCGTAAGTTAAACATGCTTGAGGTGAGGTTCCCATTAGCGTCGGCGGGAGGGGTCTTCAAAAGCCAGCTGATACGCAAGTTATTTCATTCGATGATCGAACAAAGATTTCCCAAGGCATATCCTATAGAGCCTAGGTTTAAGCCGGTAATCGGAGCGGTGATCATGGCCTTGAGAACCGCGGGCGTCTCCGTGGAAAAAGAACTCTTAAAGGAACTCGAAATACTACAAAACGACCTCGTCGATCTCCCATGAATATCCCTCAAATAAAAAGGATGATCACAAGCTCTTCATCAATAACTTTAGCTTTGCCTCCGCCAGCCCCTCCCAAGGCAGAGGTCTAATCTTTATCTCGCCGGATATCTTCTCGAATTCTTCTCTGAGTCTCTCGACCGCTTTACCAAGAGTCACCCCCAATTTGATGTAAAGAATATGCGTTGACAGGGTTAATGCCTGTGATTCAGCTATCAAATCACCCGCCCGTTGGGTTGCCAATACGGCTCTGACTTCTTGTGGCGCGGCATTAAGAATGAGCAGCCGATCGAGCCCTCTCAGGACGTATTCTCTAGTCAGCTCGAGCTGAGTGAGGGATGGTAGGTCTGCTGAGATGCTCGTGATCGATTCCTCGATGATCCCGGCTGCCTCAAGGAAGCCCTTTGGATCTTCGCCGCCGTATCCCAAGCTCGCCGCAAAGGAGGTCGTCGAGAAGGATTTATGCATCGTTTTTCCCTCAAGATTAGGATATTCAACCCTGATCCGCGTCTCTCCCACTTTGAGTATTCTGACGGGGAACGGGGGCTTATCGGAAACTATCGGGTTTATTCTCGTCTGAAGCCTGATTATGGAGCGGGCTAGTGCTTCATCTTCCACATCTAAAAGCATCCATCCATCGGCAGTCTTATCCACGTAGACATTTCCACCAGCTGCGTCTTCCACAAGTTCTTGGAGCCATTCTCGTAATGCCTCGGCTAAACCACTTCTTTTATCGAGTTTCTCGGCGAGAAGCATCGCCCTCGGGAACCTTTTTAGGACGCTTGATATAAGTATACTGTGGATTATGCTCCTGATAATCGAGAAGAATACTATAATCGAGTTGGCGAGGCTCGTGGGCGGAGATGACGCCGCGAGGGTGATGAAGCTTCTTCTCAGGAAACCCGGGATAGTGGATGAAGAGCTGGCATCCCGCTTAAAGATGGATATCCGCGATGTTAGGAAAATACTCCATAAATTGAATGAGATGGGGATCTTGCATTATGAGCTTTCGAGGGATAAGGAGACGGAGCATAGGATATTTAAATGGTATGTTCAAGAGGAACAGATAACGGGCTTCATCCTCACAAACATGAAGAAGATACTGGATAGACTCAAAGAGAAGCTGGAGAGCGAGAAGAACAACCAATATTATTGGTGTGGAACACTCGGGCATCCACGGCTATTATTCGACGAGGCCATGGATCGTCTCTTCAGATGCCCAGTATGCGGTAAACCCCTCTCTCCACATGACAGCGAGGAATTGGTCAAGGCCTTGGAATGGAAGGTGGGCGAGATCGAGAAAGCCTTGGAAGAGATGACGAAGCTCAAGAAGGTTGAGGAAATCGAGCAGAGCAAGAAGTAGGCCGATTATGTCCAAGATAACGGTCCTAAGGCTTGGGCACAGGATAATCCGCGACCAGAGAATCACCACCCATATAGCCTTAGTAGCCAGAGCATACGGAGCTGGCGAGGTGATAATCACCGGAGACCAAGATCACGGGCTGATAAGGAGCGTGGAAAAAGTCGTTG
>CAZAVQ010000152.1:0-2068 GCA_964488635.1 uncultured Nitrososphaeria archaeon | reverse complement strand
GGAGAATCGGCCGACTATTCACGCGCGCCGCCTTTGAGAGCCCGGAATACGGTAAAAGTTTCGAGATAGTCGCCTTTAATGACTTAGCAGACAACAAGACCACAGCCTTCCTCCTGAAATACGACTCGGTTCACAGAAAGTGGAGCCGGAAGGTAGAGGCGACGGAGAAAGGCATAAAGATAGATGGCCATGAGCTGGTGGGCTTCCAAGAGCCAGATCCCGCGAAGATCCCATGGGGTAAGGCCGATGTCGATGTGGTGATTGAATCGACTGGGAGATTTAGGGCCCGGGCTGACGCCGCAAAACACCTCAGAGACGGCGTGAAAAAGGTCTTAATCTCGGCACCTTCAGGTGATGCCGACGTAACAATAGTTCCGGGAGTCAATGACTCGATGCTCGACCTCAAGAAGCATGACGTGATCTCAGGTGCCTCGTGCACGACGAACTGCCTCGCCCCCATGGTCAAGGTGCTCCTCGAGAACTTCGGGATAAAGAAGGGTTTCATGACTACGGTTCACGCCTACACGAACGATCAGAGGCTCCTAGACCTAGTGCATAAAGACCTGAGGAGGGCTAGGGCCGCTGCCGCATCAATAATCCCGACCACCACCGGCGCCGCTAAAGCGCTCCACCTAGTAATTCCCGAGGTAAAGGGTAAGCTCCACGGAATAGCCTTGAGGGTGCCCGTAACCGACGGCTCCGTCACGGACTTGGTCACGTTGCTGGAGAAAGAGGTCTCGGTCGATGAAGTTAAGGAGGCGTTCAAGAGAGCCGCGGAAGGAGAGCTTAAGGGGATAATGGAGTACACAGAGGACCCAATAGTCTCAATAGACGTCATCGGGAACCCGCACTCGGTTATAATCGACGGAGCAAGCATCACCACCCTCGGCGAACGCAGCGACCTGATAAAAGTGCTGGGATGGTACGACAACGAATGGGGCTACTCAAACCGACTCGTAGACATAATCCTGCTGATCAACCGCCAGCTCTAAATAATTCACATTTTTTCCTTTTAGAATCAGTTCGATGTATAGACTTTTGAAGAAATTTTTAAATTCCGCTTATAATTGATTTTTCGGACGTAATTATGTCGAAAATCGAGGGCTCGTTTAACATCCTTGATGCTCACTTCTTTTCATCCGCCTATAAGGCTCTATCCCGAGGAGAGGTTGCGGAGTTCAAGCCGAAGATAAAGCAGGAATCAGGTATAACCTATGATCTCTTCGGAATAGAGGTCCCCGAAGAAAGGCTTCGGTACTATCGGGAAAGGGGCTTCTTGGAAGTGGTCGACGAGGTCTCGCTGCCGACTTGCCCTATCTGCGGCGAGGTTTCTCTTCACCCTCTACTCCTTTGTCCAAAATGCGGCTCGATGAATATAGAGAAGAGGGAGCTCATGGTACATTATGACTGCGGCCACATCGGGTCGGTGGATGAATTTGAAACGATAGAACCCGGGGTCTACAGGTGCCCGAAATGCAAAAAGGTCATAAACAGGGTCGGAATAGATTATGGAAGGCCGGGGTTCGGATTTACCTGCAAGAAATGCGGCTCCGTTTTTCAGGTCCCCCTAATCGAGGTCGAATGTCAAAAAGGTCACAGAAATAAAATCCAAACGTTAGAGGTCAAGAAATATCCCGTGTACCAGATATCTCCAGAGGTGAAGAAGTTCGCCGCCATCTATTACGCAATAGAGGAATTGAGAAAGAGGCTCTCATCTCTCGGCATAGAATCTGAATCCTTCGCCCAAATCGAGGGTCTCAGCGGACGATACACACGGCTCCGCTCTACATCAACACTAAGCCGGCCATGGTCGTCGATATAGTTACGGAGGATTTTCTCGATGAGATATATTTGCTCGGAGCAGCTATAAAGGCCATAGATCTACCCGATACAATTACGTTATTAGTGTTACCGAAGAATGTAAAATCGAGCTTTGAGAAGATCTTTAACCCGGAAAAAGTGAAGGTCCTCAAGGTCGGGGATTTAATGGACTCGATGGATCAGATCATTAACGAGATCCTAACCCTTACCGGCGCGAAGCTTCATGAGAAGGCGTAAACTTGCCGCA
>CAZAVQ010000151.1:0-2073 GCA_964488635.1 uncultured Nitrososphaeria archaeon | reverse complement strand
AAGTTGAGTACCTTCTTGAGCTTGAGGTGATCACCGAGATATACCACCCTCTTCCCCGCTTGGGCAAGTACCTTCTCCCTCAAGAGGGCTCCGCCGCCTCCCTTTATCACGTTTCCCTCGTAGTCGGCTTGATCAAAGCTATCTATTACCAGATCCGGGTCGGGTATCTCATCTAAGGTCGCCAGCTCCAAGTTATAGGATATCAGGAGTTCTCTCGCCTGGAGCGATGAGGGGATGAACTTCACGCGGAGATCCTCTTTCTCGAGGAGTTTCTTGAGTTCGGGAAGAAGCTGGGTAACCGTCGTTCCGGATCCGTAGCCTATAACCATGCCGTCCCTAATTTCCTTCAGTACCTCCGTTATCGCCGCCGCTCTCGCTCTCAATACTTCCTCGCTCTTCATCGCCGATTAGTTCTTCTACCTTGAATTTAATTTCTCTTAGCCCATCTAGTAACTCCCTCAGATCCGTCTCCCTTCTCCGCGACAATACCTCTCTGAGCCTGTTTAGGGCCTCGTTGTCAGAGCCTACATCGGCTTTTAGCGGCGACTTGATCTCCGCAGACACCTTGAGGTAGAGCTTGAGGAATATCAGGGTGGTGATTACGAACGCCGCGGCAATTAACGCGAAGTATATCGCCTCCAACATCTTTAATCCTCCTCGACGCGGGTTATAAAGCTGCTATTGCGGACTCTAGGAGGAATACTCCCAATAGTACTATGAGTATGGCCAAGGCGAGCGAGATCAACCTCAAGTGATGGGGCTTAAGTAACTTGCTGCCAACTGCAGTAGCGTAACCCGTGAACCCCAGCCATGCGTAATCCAGCCAGATGTGGAATGCGAACATGATGAAGATGCCGGTTACAGCGCTTAGTCTAATGGCCTCGGCGATCAGGGATAATCCTATCGTAAACCACCACATGAGGAAATATGGGTTTAACGCCGTGAAAGTCAATCCCACCAAAAAAGCCGCAAAAAACCCCGAGCCCTTAACGTGGGTATTAAGGCTTATTTGACCGGGATTTTCCCCATCCTTCCGCGAGAGGTCTTTAACTGAGGAATATATCTGGGTCGCGCCGAATACCATGAGCGCAAACGCTCCCAATAACCCTATCGCCGCCCTTATCACGGGATCGCCCAGGAAGTTCCAGACCCCGAATCCTATCGCCACCACCAAGGGGAACTCAAAGACCATATGCCCCAAGGCGACAACAAACCCGGCGTATTTACCGGACCTGATAGCGGAGTCTATCGTCGCTAGGAATAAGGGGCCGGGGGAGAGAGCTCCTGAAGCAGAGACCACAACCACCAGCAGGAAGAACTCCAGCAACTGACCTCAGACAACACCCGATAAAAACCAAAAGATAATCCTTTTCCAACAACGCCTAATCTTAAGTTTTTATAATCGCCAGTAAAAACATCCACCGCTAAAAACAACCGGCCGCGGTGAGGTAGCGGTTAGCCTTCCGGCCTGTGGAGCCGGATGCCTGGGTTCGAATCCCAGCCGCGGCCCTATCTATTCCATTGTTTTTGAAGGAGGATAGTGTTCCTTGTTTTATTCTTCTGGTTCGACTTGGACGGCGGTTCCGTGAGCGGATACGAGGACGACTGATTCGAAGACCTCTGTCGTCTCGAAGTCTATTCCTATGATTGCGTTTGCTCCGAGTTTTCTGGCTTCCTCGGTCATCCGCTCGATCGCTTCCCGCTTTGCTTTCTCCAATTCTTTCGTGAAGGCGCTGACTTCTCCTCCGAAAACCGATTGGATGCTCGCGATGAATTTTCCTCCGGCTCCTCTCGTCCTCGCAGTCATTCCATGCACGATCCCGAGAGTTTTCTTAACCCTATATCCAGGAATAGTTGGAGTCGTCGCTAATATCATATCTTTCATACGATAACCAACATGGCTCTCCGATTTATTTGTTCACTTTTCTCTTCGCTTGAAGCGATATAATCGCCGCCCACGCCGCATTTATGATTCTTATATAATGGGTCCTTACTCATATTCGATGGAGGTTTCCGTTATTTTTCCGACGAAGAATAGGGAGCAGTTCGTTAAGAGGGCTGTTAGGACGGCGT
>CAZAVQ010000150.1:0-2088 GCA_964488635.1 uncultured Nitrososphaeria archaeon | reverse complement strand
GAGGATAAAGGAGCTCATCGAGGCGATCTTTAGGAACGTGCCCTCCGGGCTTGGATCTAGGAGGAAGGATTTCCGAGTCACGAAGAACGAACTCGATAGAATAGCCGTTGAGGGAGCGCGTTACATAATAGAAAAGTTCGGGTTAGGGTGGCCAGAAGACCTGAAACACATCGAGGAGGAAGGGTGTCTCGAGGGCGCCGATCCAAGCTATGTCAGCGCGGCCGCGAAGCAGAGGGGCTTCCCGCAGATAGGCACCCTCGGCAGCGGAAACCACTTCTTGGAAGTTCAGGTTGTGGATAAGATATTTGACGAGAGGGCGGCCAAGAAGATGGGGATAACCCACGAAGGTCAGGTAACGGTTTTAGTCCATACCGGAAGCAGGGGATTCGGCCACCAGATCTGCAGCGACTATCTAAAGGTCATGGAGAGAGCGGCGCACAAATATGGGATAAGGTTGCCGGATCGGGAATTGGCCTGCGCGCCGGCTAAAAGCAGGGAGGCGGAGAGCTATCTCAAGGCATTCAAATGCGCGGTTAACTTCGCTTTCGCCAATAGGCAGGCCATCAGCCACTGGGTTAGGCAGAGCTTCGAACAGGTATTCAAGCAACCCGCGGAGACGATGGGGTTGAACCTAGTTTACGACGTAGCGCATAACATAGTGAAGCTCGAGGAACACGTCGTCGACGGTGTGAAGAGGAAGGTGTGGGTTCACCGTAAGGGGGCGACGAGAAGCTTCCCCGCCGGTCACCCACTCATCCCACAAGACTATAGGGATATTGGTCAGCCGGTTCTTTTACCTGGGTCCATGGGGACGGCGAGCTGGGTTCTGCTGGGGAATTCGAGGGCCATGGAGATGACTTTCGGGAGCACCGCGCATGGGGCGGGTAGGACCGCGAGTCGTGCCGCCGCTAAGAGGATGTTGAGGGCGCGTCAGGTGCTTAACGATTTGAGCCGCAAGGGGATATATATCCGGAGCGATAGCCTAGAAACAGTCGTCGAGGAGGCGGATCAAGCGTATAAGAACGTCGATGTAGTCGCCGAGGTAAGCGATCGGGCGGGAATAGGCACAAAGGTTGCGAGGCTCACCCCGATAGGCGTCGTGAAGGGTTAAAGGAGGATGTTCGAGAGGATAAATCTCTTAGCCTTTTTAGGGATAACCCTCATAATCTTGGGCCTAATCCTGATACTTATTCCGATATTCCAGAAGCTCGCGTCATCCTTAGAGCGAATTCACCCGCTGCTGATAATTGGGAGGCGGATAGATGGCGTCTATATCGGGACATCTCCGCTGCTGATAATAATCCTCATCGTGATTTACGCTCTACTCTTGATGAGAAGATAGCTATGTGACTAAACGCCTCGATTTAGAGAGATACTCTAAGACCTCGGAATCGCTAAGTTGTGAGAAGTCCCTATAAAATTGCCCTATCGCGAAGAAGGGAGAAGGCGTCGCAACACATCTAACGTCATCGGCTTCTGAGGAAAGCTTTGGCAGGATCTCCGGAGGCGCCACGGGCACGGCTATAACCACCTTCCTCGGACCCATTTTTCTCAAAAACCTGGCCGTAGCGATCATCGTCGCCCCCGTAGCGACTCCGTCATCTACAATTATGACAACGTATTCTCTCAAATCTGGGAGAGGCCTGCCTTCACGGTAAACCGCAATCCTCCTCTTGACCTCTTCAAGTTCTCTTTCCGCTTCCATCCTGATCCACTCATCTCGCACTCCCAAAGTCTTCGCGACAGACTCCTCCACGTAGATAGTTCCATCCTCTGCGACAGCGCCGACGGCCAGCTCCGGATCACCCGGTGCCCCTATCTTCCGAGGAACCGTTACCTCCAAAGGCGCATCGAGCTCTGATGCCACTACGTAGCCGATCGCCACACCCCCTCTCGGGATCGCGATAACCGCGCATCGCTCACCCTTAAAATCCGTTAACAGCTCCGCAAGCTTCCTACCCGCATCCAACCTATCCCTGAACAAGGATCCCGGCCAAACCAACGTCAACATCTTATATCAATTTTCAAGAAAATAGTTTTTCTCCCGTCAAAAACATAGTTTTCTGAATTATTCCGGATTTTTAATGA
>CAZAVQ010000149.1:0-2097 GCA_964488635.1 uncultured Nitrososphaeria archaeon | reverse complement strand
CGCGATCCTGTCAGCTCGCCTAAGCGCTGGTGAATGTTATCCCTGGCCTCCGAAGGAGATCTTGGATGAGAGGACCGGGATGGAGTTCCGCTACACCTATCTCAAAACGGCGTCGGACAGGAGGATCCTCCCCTTCAGAATAGATTTCCCAAGTTATTTAGATAGTTTGGAGTGTAAGAGGATCTTGGAGCACATGCTCGCCATAGCCGATCCCATAAAAGGTGTACCCGCGATAATAATGATGGCCGATGAGGAGGTAAAGGTATCTAAGAGGTTGATGCGAGATCTCTACGCGGAATGCGTCGCCAGCCTTATGAGTAAGTATCCGGAGAAATCTTGGGGAGTCGTCATGACGAGGTGGGGTGAATTCTGGCTATGAAGAAGGCCATCGGGAGAGTATTGAGTTCATCGGGGGAATATTATTGGGATAGAATTGAAATCACGCTCTACAAGGATGAACGCGTCTATAGGGGAGAGTACCTCTGCGTAGAGGTGGATGGGAAGAAGATCTTCCTTCAAGTCGATATAAACCCGATAAAGCGGCCTACAAGTAGTTATGATGAGAAGCTAACCCGAGATGGATTAGTGAATAGGGATGAGGAGAGAGAGGTTTGGAAGGCATCATGCTGGCAGGTGGGATACGAAGAGGATGGAATGATTCAGCCATACCTGTTTCCGATCCCACCCCTGTGCGAGGTCTATCGCCCCGATCCGCGGGAACTCGAGAACTTTCTCACACCACTTGAACCCAGCATAACCGTCGGGAGAATATATCCGACAGATGCCCCGCTTAAACTCGGATTAAAGACGCTCGTCAGGCAGGGATTACTTGACTGCGGTGGGGTTGGAACCGGGAAGACCACGCTCCTCCTGACAATACTCATGGCCTTAATGGAGCAGACTCCCGAAGACCAGCCGATACACGTCATGGTAATAGACTGGGACGGCGAATTCAATGTCCCCGAACTCGCCGACGCGGCGAAGAGGAAAGGCGGATATCTCAAGCTAGAGGCTCCGATGAAGTTGAAGAGGGAACTGAAGATAACGCCTAGAGAATTCTACGAGAGGGTGAGGAGGTATTTGGGCTTAGCTCCGAATTCGAAGGAGGCTAGAAAACTGAATGCCGTTTTAACGAGGATGGAAGATCAGGCCATAGAGTGGAATAAGGAGACCTACCTGAATATAGTCTCCCAGATAGACGATCTCTCAGTTAGATCGAAATTGGAGGAGCAAGCGGAGGTGATCTTCCCACCTGGGTCTGGGGAAGGTTGGGATATCCGAAAACTCGTGGAGGACAACGCCTTGGTCCACCTCGACTTCTCCGGGGCGGAGAGCTGGGATGAGATCATCTTAACCAGCAGAGACGCGCTTGACATCTGCTACCACGAGGCCAGATCCAATCCACGTTTCGGAGTGATCGTCGTTATAGACGAGGTCCATAACTTCGCCCCTCAAAACATCTACGAGGCACCGGCATCCAAGGAAGCCTATGAATTCATGGTTCCCGTTATGAAGCTCTTGGCTACGACGGGTCCTAGAAATAAGATCCCGCTATTCGTGGCTACTCAGAGGTTAAGCGAGGTGGAGAAGGTGGTCTCAACTCAGATGGGACAAAACATCTTCGCGTTCAGGGTCGAAGACATAGATCTGGAGAGACTCCGGGGAATAATGGGAGACATAGCCTCCGCCGTTAGGATGCTGCCGAGGGGACATGCCCTATTCAAGGGCCACGCCGTCAAGGTCAGAACGCCGATAATATCGGTAATCGACAAACTCGCCGAACCCGCATCAGTCCACAAAGACCTACTATCAGCCTGGCGTGGAAGTTAAAGAATCACTAACGGAACTCACCGGGAATTCCTCGCCGCATCTCGGACACTTGACATAGCTGCATGAGATCACCATCGGACAATCCCCACAAGCGAAAACTCTGGAATAGCTGACATCGAATCTAAAACCGCAACTCGGACATCGCACAATCTTCTTGGCAGCGGCCATCCTCTAACGCCTCTACCTAGGATAAAAACAGCCTTCTGTTAAAGATATGGGCCGGCCCGGATTCGAACCGGGGACCTCCGCCGCGTCAGGGCGGCGTCA
>CAZAVQ010000148.1:0-2128 GCA_964488635.1 uncultured Nitrososphaeria archaeon | reverse complement strand
AATCGGAAGTTTAACTCTTGAACATGACGTAGGCAGAAATTCTCTCTTTTCTTTTTGAGCTAGAAAGCGAGGTTTTTGTGTTACTCGACCACCTTCGATTCTTCTCTTCCCGGTGCAACGAAGAAGGCTATCACGAGTTTCTCGCTTCCCGTGTTCTTAACGCCATGAACCGTATTCGGTGGTATATAGATCGCTGTGTTAGGCTCTACGGTTACCGGTTTCTTCTCCTCTCCTATGTACACGGTTCCGGAGCCTTTAACTATGAAGTATATCTCTTCGGATTCTGGATGCAGATGAAACTTTAAGCCCTCTCCCGGGTTGAAGTCTCCCACAGCGAACGTGAGGTATCTAGTATCGGCGGTTTCTTGGTTGAAAACAACTTTTATCGGTCCACCGAGAATGGTCTTTGTTTCAACTTCATCCAGCTTTAAAATTTTCACCGGCAACTTGGATCCCACAGAAAGTTGGTTTCTCTTCTATCTATTTATAGGTTTTCTAAAGATTCGAGGATCAGCCGATGCAACCTCTCCGCCTTTAACGACTGCTACAGGATTCAACTTTTTTGTTCCCCTCCTCTCTTCGTTTAACGGATCCCGGAAAATGAAGTTTCCTTCATCAACTTCTAGGATTACGGCGTCCCCTTCAGCGCCAGGCTTTAACGTACCTATTTTCCCGTTTAATCCTAAAGCGGATGAAGGAGTTGATGTACTGAGTTCGATTACCTCCTCTAGAGAGAGTCCTAAGGCCAGAAATTTAGATAACGTAGTGGGAAGGTCGAAGACAAGGTAATCCACGTTATATGCATGTAAGTCTGTTCTTATGGTATCTGGGATGATAACTTGCCTTAGAGCTTTTTCGGCCGTCGAGAAGGAGAAGCTGCCTACTCCATGACCTACGTCGAAAAGGACCTCTCTCTTCCTCGCATCCAAAGCTTCTGGGATGACCTCTCCCTTCTCATTCAGTATGGTAGATTGATGAAACGGCCAGGGATGTTGGATAGCAAAACAGTGGGTCATTATGTCCCCATGTTCCAATACGGATAGGATGTCGCTTATAGTGAAGGATTTATGTACTCCTGGGTGAACCATTAAGGGTACCCTCAACTCCTTAGCAGCCTCTTTAGCTAGCCTTAAGGCTTGAGGGGCGTAATCTCCGACTTCCCTCTCTCCAAGCCTGATCTTTATTCCATAGATGAGGTCCCTGTTCTCTTTTCCGACCTCCACCGCCTTCTCGTAGTCTAAGTTTTTAAGGTCTCGAAGTTCACCTACAGGCAAGTCTGTAGTTAAGCCTATCGTAGCTATATGTAAGAAGGAAAAGATCCTAGTCCTACTTTTTTCGACGATAAACCTTCTGAAGCCTCGAAAGGTTAAGGCTCCGGCGGACCCTACGTCGACCACGGTCATCACTCCTCTATCGAGACAATGTGAATCGCATCTATACCGAAATGTGAGACCCCCCAATAAACATGGGTGTGAAGGTCTATCAGACCAGGAACCACCATCTTTCCTGCGGCATCCAATATTTTTCTTCCGTCTTTATCGTCTATACTCTCTTCCACTTTAGATACTCTGCCTCTCTCAAAAGCGACGTCGTAATAGCCTTGGCTCTTCTGGTAGGGATCTATAAGAAAACCTCCTTTAATTATAAGGTCATACAACGAGACTCGAACCTCCCCTTAAACTTCTAAAGAGAACGGATAAATAGCTTTACGTGCGAGGTCCCTTTAAGACGATGGAAAAACTTTAAGGATTTCAACTTTCATTTTATTTCTCTAAAAACCGGGATGAAGAATATGAGGTTACTTATATTCGGCCCTCCGGGATCAGGTAAGGGGACATACGCAAATCTGATGAAGAAGAGGTTAAACGTGATTCCGTTAGCTACCGGAGACATCTTTAGAGAAGCCGTAAAAAATAAAACGGAGTTGGGAGAGAAGGTTGCGGACTTCCTGCGTAGGGGAGAACTTGTTCCAGACGACCTAGTGATAGAGGTCGTTAAAAGCGAGATAGAAAAGATGGGTGATTCGAGCTTCATCCTAGACGGTTATCCGAGAACCTTAAAGCAGGCCGAAGCCTTAGAAGAGATGACTACTATCGATGCGATAATTCAGCTGATCGTCCCGAATAAG
>CAZAVQ010000147.1:0-2138 GCA_964488635.1 uncultured Nitrososphaeria archaeon | reverse complement strand
TTCGTCGGCGATCTTCGTCATCAACCCTAATGTCTTATTCCTCTTGAAGGCGCGGGTCTTCTTCAGGAGCGGTAGGTAAAAGAGCATGTCAAGACGCATGTCCAAGGCGGGGGATAATATGAAGCCGTCTTTCTCATGGAATTCGTCTATAACCGTCGCCATCCCAAGTTCCTCTCCCATATCCAATCCATCCACGATCCCGTAAGTAATCGCGAATAAATCCGCGAATAATCCGTCGCCTGCATCTACTCCCGAGTTTTGCAGGATGACCGGTGTCCCTAATCCTCCAGCCGCCAAGATCACTTTGTCGGCCGCAAGTTCAAATCTCCCTGAGGGGCCACGGGCTCGAATACCTTTTACCTCCCCGTTTCTATGAATTATCTGCTCAACCTCGGTCTCGGTCATCAGCTTTGCCCCAGCCTTCTTTGCTTCTCCTATGAAATTAAGTGCCGTCCACTTGGCGCCATATGGGCATCCGACAACGCATAAACCACACATCCTACATCGATTAAAGTTGACGAACTTCGGCATGGGTTTGACTTCGTAGCCGAGGTCTGTGGAGGCGCTTCTGAGGATCCGCGTTCGTTCTCCTAAGAATTTCTCTGGAGTAGGGGTAACGCCCAATTCTTTTTCTGCTTCTTCTAGTTCTCTGTCTATATGTAATCCCGCGTTCCCTAGTTCGTCTTGAAGCGCCCGGACACCATTTCCGAGAGTGACCATCGTTGATCCGCCTATCATAATCGTTCTCAATAGCTCGGTTCCCTCAACCGACATCTCTCCAGCGTTCAGTTTTCCGCCGGAATAGAATTTTAAAGCCCTTAAAGCGGTCCCCAATCTATAAGATCCACCCTTTTCCACTATTGTGACCTTTGCTCCCCGAGTCGCTAGCTCTTTGGCGACAGTAGCTCCGCCTGCTCCGGAGCCTATTACTAGGAAACTTGAATCCAACTAGAACCTCTCGGTTATTGGTTTATTATGCCCTATATTAGTTAAGCACTCCGCTTTTCAAGCCATTTTACCATTTTCAGCGGATAAAAAGACTAAAGTAGCCGTTTCATATTTTTCATCGATATGAGTTCCAAGCTCGTCGTCGGGATCGATTTGGGGGCGACGAATGTCAGGGCGGCTCTCGGGAGCTTGGACCGCGGGATAATCAAGTCCATAGGCGAGAGGACGGTCCAAGAACCGGCTGCGGAGAGGCTCATCGAGCAACTTATCAATTTGGTTGAGCGGGTTGCAGGGGATAAAGTCGGGGAAATCCAGGCCATCGGGATGGGATCGATAGGTCCACTGGATGTCTGGAAGGGCGTAATCCTAAACCCGGCTAATGCCCCGTTCAAGAATGTGCACGTCGCTGAGGCTCTCTCAGAACGATTCAAGGTCCCCATGTATCTGCTGAATGATTGTTCGGCGGCCGTTCTAGGGGAAACAGTCTTCGGAGCTGGGAAGAATATGAAAAACGTATTCTATGTGACTCTGAGCTCCGGCATAGGTGGAGGCGCGGTGGTTGACGGAAATCTGCTCCTTGGAAAGGATGGAAATGCCGTGGAGATAGGGCACATAGTCATAGACTTCGATGGGAAGCTCAGATGCGGATGTGGCGCGAGGGGGCACTGGGAATCTTACTGCGCCGGGAAGAATATACCATCCTTTGCGAGATACTGGATAACGGTTAACAAGAAAGAATCTGAAAAGAGCGAGGTCGTCGAGTTAGCCTTGAAGGGCGAGCTCACGACGGAGTATCTATTCAACGCGGCTAAGGCCGGAGACGAGATAGCGCTCGAGATCGTTGAAGAAATAGGTAGGCTCAATGCAATAGGTTTCGCGAACATCACTACTCTCTATGATCCAGAGCTCATCACGGTTGGGGGCGCCATCGCGGTAAATAACGAATCCCTGGTCCTAGAACCAATTAGAAAACATATGCGAGAATACACGGTTAACAGGGTCCCGGAGGTGAAGCTCACGCCGCTTGGAGACGAGGTGGTGCTCTATGGGGCTTTGGCTCTAGCGATAAATCCCCCGGAGGCTCTGAAGACTTAACTTTCTCTTGCGGCGCGTTCTCGGAAAAGATTATTTCTTATCATTTTTCTTCTTGACCTGAAAAATGGATTTGAGGAAGATTCAGGAAAGATCGG
>CAZAVQ010000146.1:0-2155 GCA_964488635.1 uncultured Nitrososphaeria archaeon | reverse complement strand
CTCGCCGCCAAGACCGTTAAATCGGCGACGAACCTAAGCGTCGTGATAGGCCTAATGCTCGCGTTCATGGCGGGGATTTGGTTCCCGAAGTGGTGGCTCCCCGGCTGGATGCAAATTCTAGCGGATATCTTCCCGGGGACTTGGGCGATAGACGTGGCACGCTCGATCCTAGTCTATGAGGCGGAGCTGGGCGAGGTGGCCAGCAGGGCTCTCGAAGTTCTAGCGGCAGATGCCGCTACCTACCTGCTCGGAGTCCTAGTCTACAAGAAGAGCCTGAGAAGATATGCGGAGTCCTAGTATCATTAATTACCAGCCACTTCAACTATCCGACTATGGTGTTGGTCTCACCCGCGATCCTGAAGAAGAAGATTGAGGGTCACCCCCTCTTAGATCAAGCGCTTAAGATATTGGAGAAAAACGTGGAGGTGCAATCGTATCTAACCATGGCGAATGTAATGGCTGTTCAAAGACTTCTCTATAACGATCACGGTCCAGTCCACTCAAGAATAGTGGCGGGGGCGGCGCTCCAGATATTGGACATAATGTTAGATAACGGCTTCGTTCCATCGATCGTGAGGGATGGCGTGGGGGATGAAGAGGATTCGAGGCTTATCGTTATGATGGGCGCTTACCTACACGACATAGGGAACGCCGTCCACCGAAGTTATCACCACGTGACCGGCGCTGCCTTAGCCGCGGGCTTTCTCCCCGAAATACTCAGAAAGATCTATCAAGATCCGCAGAAAGCCTATAAGCTCACCCCAGAGATCCTCCACTGCATATTAGCGCATGATGAAGATGTGATGGCGCTCAGCCTGGAAGCCGGGATCGTGAAGGTCGCAGATGGCGTGGACATGGCCGAGGGGAGGGCGAGGATGCCTTACAAGCAGGGTAAATACGATATACATGCCTTATCCGCGCTCGCGATCAGGAGGGTTGAGATAGTTGAGGCCCGCTCTGGGGATAGGCCTGTGAGAATAGTGGTGGATATGGATAATGAGGCCGGGATCTTCCAGATAGAGGAGGTGCTTGGGAAGAAAATAAAGTCCTCTTCGATAGCGCATTATGTCGAGGTGGAGGCTCTCCGAAGGGGGGAGCCATTCAGAGTTATTAGATTCTAAACGGGGATTTACCTAGATGCCAGCGCTATCCTCTCAAGCTCATTCTTCTTCTTGATCGCGAGACTTCTCGAATCGTTCTCCGCCGCGAAGATTATCTCGTCGGCCAGCGCTTCTTCGGGCGTCTTCCTATTCCTGAAACTCGTCTCTCTCGCTCCTTGCGCTAGATATCTAAGTGCGAGATCGAGTCTTCTCTGGGGCGAGATATCCACCGCCTTGAAGTAAACTATTCCACCGTAACTGAGCTTGGTCACATCCTCTCGGGGCGCGGCGTTCTCAATAGCCCTAACTAAAACCTGTATGGGGTTCTGCCGTGTCCTGAGGTGGATTATCTCGAGGGCGTTCCTCACGATCTTGAAAGCCTTGGTCTTCTTGCCGCCGTTTGGCCCAGGTCTCATGAACATATTCGCGAGCCGCTCGACGATGTTTACCTCGGCCTTCCCAAACCTCTTGTGCTCATGCCTTCCTCCCGAATGGGGGATGACCATAGGCTTCAGGCAGATATATCTCTTTAAGCCAGGATCCTTGATCTCAACATCATCCACGCTCCACTTGCCGAAGATCTTGAACTTCTCCGCGAGTTCTTGGGCGACTTCGCTCATCTCCAGTGGATACTGCATGGCGTGGTATCTTTTAAACCATAGGCTCCGAAGTCCCGCGACCATAGCGTTTTCTCTTTTAGTTTTTTGAGGCCAACTCCTCAACTCGGGAGAAGCTTATATAAAGGGATGAGCCTCAATATACGCTAGCTGTGGAGAAGAGGTGTTCTAGATGTCAGCTAAGCCGCATTTGAACCTCATAGTCGTCGGACACGTAGACCATGGAAAGTCGACGACCATGGGTCACTTCCTCGTGGACCTAGGAGTAGTCGATGAGAGGACGATCCAGCAATACGAAGAGGAGGCCAAGAGGCTTGGAAAGGAGACCTTCAAGTATGCTTGGATTCTCGACAGGATCAAGGAGGAGCGAGAGCGAGGGCTAACCATCGACCTAGCCTTCCAGAAATTCGAGACCAAGAAATACTACTTCACGCTAAT
>CAZAVQ010000145.1:0-2182 GCA_964488635.1 uncultured Nitrososphaeria archaeon | reverse complement strand
TGCTCCCATTAACCTACGAGATTGAGGCATACCTAGGCGGGATAAAGGTCGGGGAACAGACCCTCGCGCTCACGTCCAACGTAAATCTCCAGATGAAGCTCTCGGTCATAAATACGGTGTTCAAGATCTTCGACAAAGACGGCGAAACCACCTTAACGAACATAGACCTACAGCTATCCCGCGGATCCTTCAAACTTACGGGAACAAGCGACGAAAACGGGTTAATAGAAGTAAAGAACATCCCCGTAGCGCAATACCGGTTGGCCGCGAATTACTATGGATTCAAGGTATTGGACCAATGGGTCGACATACGATCGGATACGCGGGAAATGGAGTTGAGGGCTCCGGGCGTGCTGGATGTTAAGCTCGTGATGCTCGACGCCCTCAAGAAGCCCCTAGACCAGGGCTCCGTGATCCTCTCCTTCGGAGACATCGAGATATCCAAGAACATCTCATCAAATGGGGAGGCCGTCATCAAAAACCTCCCAAACACGACGATAGATATCCGGGCATTCTATAAGGGAGTGGAGGTGGACACGGATCCGGTGAGATTTAACCTCATAAAGGATGAGATGCGGGTGGTATGCGTCACAACTGTCTACACCATGACGATCAAGGTGCTCAGGGGAGATGGGGAGCCGGTGAACGAGGGCGAGGCGCTGATATACGTAAACGGGGAACTCAAGGCGGCACACGACCTCAGCTCAAGCAACACATTCTCCGAAAGACTTCCGAGAAGCGATGTCAAGATCCAGATATTATACAGGAAGAGGGACGCCGGGTTCATGGAGATCTACCTTGAGCAACCTCTTGGGGAAACCGCCCTCTACTCGCGTCTCTACCCCTTCAAGATACAGATCTACGATCCCGAGGGCAAGCCAGTGGAGGGAGCCGAGCTCGTGATCAAGGATAAGTTTGGGGAGATAGAGCGGGCTCAGAGCGGAGGAGATGGCTCGATCGAGAGCGTTCTCCCCGTGGGAACCTACAATGCCTCGATCCAGATAGAGAACAACACGTACTCCTTCGAGTTCGAGTTCAGGACAAGCCGCTCAATCAACTTCCTATACCCCGTCTCCCATAACCACGGCTTCGAGATCTCCGTGGCCGCGGGAGCCCTGAACCTAGCCATCTCAAGCTTCGCTTTATCAAAGATCCCGAGGGAGAAGCCTAGGCGTCCTCCAACTAGGAGGAGGGCCGCGGCGAGGGCCAGGAGGACTAGGAGGATTCCAAGGGTCTAGAGGGGGAGGTGGCGTAGTTGAGGGTTAGGACGGCGCTGAGTACTTCGATAGTTGTTGTGTTACTGCTGTTTCTCGCAGTTCTCGCGGCGTACAGGCTTACCGGCCACGTCACCCCCCTGTTAACCGTGAAGTCGGGGAGCATGACCCCAACCCTCAACGTGGGGGACATAATCTTGATGGAGCCCGTGAGCCCGGATGACCTCAAGGTCGGGGATGTCATAATCTTCTATAGCCCGGGAACGAATAAGCTAATAGTCCACAGGGTTGTGAAGAAGACTCCTGAGGGAGTATACACCAAGGGCGATGCAAATCCGGGGATAGATTGGTGGTCTCCCGTCCCATATGAGAACATCGTGGGTAGGTGGACGGGCTTAAAGATCCCGAACTGGCTTGGAGTAGGATACCTCTCCCTCTTCCTATCAGGCGAACTCTATCCACCATATGGCAGGATCGTATTGATGATCCTAGTGATAGTGAACGTGCTCCTGATCATAGCGGATCTGATGGAGCATAGGCGATCACGGGAATCTATGGCGGAAGATCGTGTTGAAGCTTCTTGAAGACTAGGTGCATGGACTCGATCTGCGTGAACCCCATCCTCCTGATGATCCTCAGCTTCCTCCAATAGGTGACGTCGACGTCCTTGACGACTCCCTCTAAGGATTTCTTGACGAGCTTCATTATGTGTTCTCCCTCACCATCTAGGTCTGGGAGGAGGATGACCCTTCTCAAGTCTCGGCCTTCGAGCTTCCTCCTGAGACCGCGGATGGATTTGATCAATATGATCTCCCCTTTGACGCCCAGCCTCCTCAAGGTCTCCTCATCCCTCTTCCCCTCGACGATTATCGGTATCCCCTGCTTGGATTCCCTGGCCAGCTTCTCGACTATATTCGAGAACTCGTCGAGTAATCTCGTCCTATTCTTAGGCTGCTTAACCACCTCTT
>CAZAVQ010000144.1:0-2198 GCA_964488635.1 uncultured Nitrososphaeria archaeon | reverse complement strand
ATTCTTCCCAACCTATGCCCGGGAAATCTTTTGAAACTTCTTCAACGGCCTCGACGAATACGCCGTCACATTCCTTCATGATATTCCTCTTCGTGACCACTATCACCCTATTCCAGTTATTCTCCTCGGCGAGTTGGAATGCCTTACGGGCAACCCTCCTCGACTGTCTCTTCGAGATCTTCCTGATGGCTATGGCCACCTCCGGCGTCACCCTGATATCTATCCCGGTATACAGCCCCTCAGTCGCCTCCCTGACGCAGATGAAATCCACGGGTCCAAGCCTTCCCTTCAGGCCTCCGATGGTCTTTATCGGCCTGATATTCGCGTAGAGATCGAAGACCTGCCTGATGCTGACGGCGACGCTTTTCAAGTGTTTGATCTCGGGGGGCGTAGTCGTCGGCGCCTTTAAGACGGCGTCAACCTCGTGGAGGATGTCCCACGTCTCTTTCGGGATCAAGGAGTCTCCGCCGTGCTTAAGCCACCACTCATAACCAGCGTCAACAGGAATGATCTCAACCTTGCTCCCCACAGCCTCCCAGACCTTCAACGCCGCCTCGGCGAGTTCGGGGCCGACCCCATCTCCGCGGATCAACGCCGCTTTTTTCCCCATCTCACATCACTCCGGCTCAGAAACTGAATCTTTCTTCAAGTCCGCGAAATATTACTTTAACCTCTCTACGGCGCTTCACCGCATAATACTCATGCTTATATCGTTTGATTGATGAATCTTGAGCGATGCTAGATGTTGAGAAATAAGCTGAGGGAACTCCTTAGGAAGGATGAACCCACGCTTGGAACACATATCCACACAACGTGGCCTGGAATAATCGAGGTCATCGGTCACACCGGCGTCTTCGATTACGTGGAGTTCACCAGCACCTACGCACCATATGATCTCTTCACCCTAGAAAATATGGCGCGCGCCGCGGATGCGGTTGACCTATCTCTAATGATAAAAATTGATTTAGAGCCAAGGGCATACCTAGCTCAAAAAGCGATTTCTTCGGGATTCCACGCAATTCTTTTCGCAGATCTTTTTGACGCCGAAGATGCCGAGGAATGTGTTCGCGCTGTTAAAACTGAGCCGAGGGGGGTGAACGGGTTTGGTCTCTGGCGGGTCGCCGGATACGTGTTCCTACATGAGGGAAAACGCATCTCGATAAAGGATTATGCACGATATCTTAACGAGATAGTCATCGCGGTGATGATCGAGCGAAAGAGCGCGGTCGAGAACTTGGAGGAGATACTCTCAGTTGAGGGAATAGACATGGTTCAATTCGGCCCAGGAGACTACTCGATAAGCATAGGCCACCCGGGAGAGCTCGCCCACCCCAAGGTTAGGGAAGCCGAGTTAAAGGTAATCAAAACCGCCTTAGATCTTGGAGTGAGGCCGAGGATTGAATGCGATGTCAAGGACGTGAAGCGGTACATAGACCTAGGGGTAAGGGACTTCTGCATAGGCACGGATGTCGAGATCATTTCGAATTGGTGTCTAGAGGCTGGGAAAGAGGCGAGGAAGCTGTTGCTCAAGCGGTGAAAAGGCGAGAATCCATCAAACCAATTCTTTTAATTTCCTTTAATAATGCTTTTCTCGAGAAATGAGGGTAGCGATAGGACAACTTTGGTTTGAAACCGACGGATTTAACCCGTTGAAAACCACCTTAAGGGATTTTGAGGCCATGGGTATATTCTACGGAGATGAAATTCTAAAGAGGTTCAGAGGGGTTGGAGAACTAGGCGGCTTCATAAAGGCCGCTGAGGAAGAAGGCGTGGAACTCGCACCCACGATGAGAGCTTGCGCTTGGCCAGGTGGATATATAGATCGAGAAACCCATCGTTTTCTGAGAGACCGCTTCTTAGAAGAGCTTCGAAGAGTGGGAGAAGTCGACGGTATACTGCTATCTCTGCACGGAGCGATGTCGGCTGAAGACGAATACGACGTCGAGGGGACATTGCTGGAAGATATAAGGAGAGAATGGGGGTGGGAGATCCCGATATCCGTGGCCTTCGACCATCACGGAAACATTACGAACAGAATAATCAAATGCCTCAACGCATTAACAGCATATCACACTGAACCCCACGTAGATTTACTCGAAACGGGATATAAGGCGGCGAAGATCTTATTCGCCGCGATACGGGGCGAAGTCGAACCCGTAATCCGCTGGAGGAAGCTTCCGATGATAGCCATGGGGGAT
>CAZAVQ010000143.1:0-2234 GCA_964488635.1 uncultured Nitrososphaeria archaeon | reverse complement strand
ATGTCTCATAGGTTAATGGGAGCTTCGAGATCCCATGTAGGTGTATGCCTGATTCATGTGCGAAGGCCGCATCTCCGACTATGGCCTTGTTGACTGGGAGGTGGTAGCCCAGAGAAGATGCGATGTAGAGCGCGAGCTCCCTCAAGAGCTTGAGGTTCCACTTCCTCAAATCATAGTGCATATAGCAGTTCATGATTATCTTCTCCGTCTCTGCGTTTCCCGCCCTATCGCCTAATCCGAGGAACGTTGTGCTCACATACACCTTGTCGTAGAGTCCGTCTGCGGCGCGTATCGTGGCCATCGTGTTCTCGACGGCGTTTCCAAGGTCATCGTGGGCGTGGATCTCGATGTACGGGATCTTCGTCTCCCTCTTTATCCGCTTAACCTTCTCCGGAATACCCCTAGGAAGCGGGGCCCTTGGATCCGAGAGTCCGCACCCGATAGTGTCACAGATCCTGTAAACTTCTGCCCCAGCCTCCGCGACCGCGTTGATGAAGGCTTTCTCGAACTCCCAATCCGCCCTTGTGCTGTCCTCACCGTGGACAAAGACCCTCAATCCGTGATCAGCGGCATAAGACACGGCGTCCACTACCCTGTCAACTAGGTCTTCGAGGGTCATCGAGGGCCACTTAGAGAAGTGGATATAGGAGACTGGATGCGAGATCCCGACCTGTTTGAAATCGAGTCTAATAGCCTCATCTATATCCCTCTTATCAGCCCTACACCACGCGGCAAGCATCTCTCCTAGTCCATGATCCTGCATCAGCTTAATCGACTCCTTATCGGATTTCGCATAAATCAAGGTCTCAAGCCTCTCAACTCCTATGTCTCTGAGCATCAAAGCTATCCTCAAATATTCTTCCGGCCTCGGGGTTAGTAGCCCCGCCATCTGCAACCCCTCTCGAAGGGTGCAGTCATCGACTATTACATCGACGTTCAGGGGCAGCGGCCCGTAAACCAATCTCTTTAACTCTTCCCACTTATCCAGATTAAAGCCGTCATAGGGGAAGAGCTTCATGATCTTTTCCAGATAGGCTCTCCTCGCCTTCTCGAGAGACGTGAAATCGACGCTTCCCATCTTGCCCGTTACAGAGTTCTGTCGTTTATTAACATTTTAACGAAATCAGTAGTTCCTCAGCGGCTTCCTGCACTTGATACGGCAATCGTTTTCCGTATGGGGCGCCTTCATCACGATCCCGGCGCCTTAATCGGTATCACATATGGCCCCTCCGGGATCACAATCGTTCTGACATGGCTTCTTCCTAAGAGCGTGTAGGCGAGTTCGAGGGCCTCCTCGGCATTCTCAGCCCGCTCCAGTAAGAGATCCCCGGCCACCTTTTCGGATATGAAGTCGCTTACCAGTATAACTCTGGCCCTCTTCAGGATCCGCGCTAGGATCTGCGCTTCCCACTGATCATAGATCGGCTGATGCTCCCTAATTCTCCTGAGGACCTCGTCCGCGTCCTCGGCTCCCCTAACGAGTTTTAGAAATTCCTCATGCCCTCCCAATCCATCCCTGCACTCAGCTGCTATTATTACCACGCCATTCTCCTTAACGATGGAGGCCGCGGTATCCATCCCCTTCACCGCCTGATATATGTCCCTGTCCAACGGGTATCCACCGTTCGTGGTTATCACTATGTCCGCTTCCCCCCTAACGGGCACCTTAACGTGGCGATCCAGGTGCTCAACGCCCTTGAGATGTGCTTCAATCGGGTTCCCCGCGAATATTCCGGTGATCTTCTTCTCCTTGTTAATCGTGACGTTGACGATAAAGTCGAGTTTCGCGTTTCTCATAAACTCAACCATGTCCTCGTGGATAGGGTTACCAGCGAGCACGCCGGCTCTTGCCTTAGGATGCCCGATCATCTCAAATCCGTGATTGTTAAATATAGAATCCTTTCCGGCGACTCCGGGCAACAGGATCTTCCTCCCCCCGCTATAGCCCGCAAAGAAATGGGGTTCAATTAGGCCGGTGCCGATTACGAGATCGTTCTCGAAGACGTATCTGTTTACGTGAATCGGTGTGCCGTAGCTCGTTTCTTTATCGAGCTTAACGAGCTGTCCGTCATCCGCGGCGTCGTGATTAACCACCTCATAATTCTCAACTACCTCTTTTCCCAGCATCTCGGCGAGCTCGCCCCTTTCCACCTTTAGATGTAGCCCGGTTGCGACCAGAATCCGGATCTCCGCCCTCGGATTCGCCTTACCAATATAATTAACTAAAATGGGGA
>CAZAVQ010000142.1:0-2250 GCA_964488635.1 uncultured Nitrososphaeria archaeon | reverse complement strand
AGATCGCCCACGAGAAGGGAATAGTCCCGGTCGTCTCCCACCGCTCAGGCGAGCCCCCAGAGGGATACCTAGCCCAGCTCGCAGTCGGTTGGGGTGGGAAGCTGCTGAAGGCGGGCGTAGTCGGTGGAGAGCGCGTTGCGAAGGCAAATGAGCTTCTCAGGATAGGTGAGATAATTGGCTGGGAGAAGGTGGTGAGGCTGTGAGCGGGGATGAGGAGAAACCCAAGGAGACCATTCAAGAACTCTTCGTCAAGCATGGGGTCTACATAGGATCGAGGATAAAGGTCAAACACATGGAGAAATTCATCTTCAAGCTCCGACCCGACGGCGTCTACCTAATAGACATAAACAAGACGATCGAGAGGCTGAACATCGCCGCAAAATTCATCTCATATTTCCCACCGGAAAACGTCGTCGTGGTATCGACCCACGTTTACGGAGCAAGACCCGTGCTCAAGTTCTGCGAATTCACTAGGTGCATACCAATAGTCGAGCGATTTGAACCAGGTTCCTTCACGAATCCATCCCTCAAAACGTATCTAGAACCCGAACTTGTCTTGGTATCGGATCCCAGATATGATAACCAGGCGGTCATCGAGGCGAGGATCGCTAGGATACCCGTGATAGCCATGTGCAGCACCGATAACATGATCTCCGACATAGACCTCGTCATCCCCATGAATAATAGGGGTAGGCTCGCCCTCCCCTATGCCTTCTGGTACCTAACCCAGAGAGTTCTCGTCGAGAGAGGTGAACTTACTCCAGAGCTCGCGGAAAAGATCAAGCCCGAGGAGTTCTTGGAGATACCCCCGCAGGAAGTCAAGGCTTAAGCCTGGTTCCCAAAACCTCTTTCCCCGAGATTGCGTCCCTAACCCTACCCTCAGCCAGCCCATTCACCAACAATACTTCTACCCCGGACTCGGAGGCCGCGAACCCTTCCTCGAGTTTATTCATGATCCCGCCTGTCACGTCCTCTCCTCCCCCGCCGAGGGGCTCTATCCTCACCCCCCTGGAGCTCTCTTCAGCGACCTTGACCTCCCCACTAACCCTATCCCTCACATATACGCCGTCCACGTCTATGACGTAGATGAGCCTCTTCGCCCTAAGCCTGATCGCGAGATACGATGCGATCGCGTCTCCTGAGAGGACCGTGAACCCGATGTCCCTATCGAAGACGACGTCGCCGCTCGTAACCGGGGTCACCCTGATCCTCATCGCTGAGAAGAGGGGCTCGAGATTACACGACATGATCTTCCCCGATCTCGTGATGAATATAGCGGCCGCGGGAATCGACACGGCGCTCAATCCGCCGTCGACGAGATAGGAGACGACGTCTAAGCTCAGCTTCCTAACGGCCATCGACGTCTCGACGAATCCCCTCAGATGGAGTTCATCCTTGAATCCCTCGGCCACGGAGTATTTCTTCGCTAGTGGATGAGCATAGGATCCGCCTCCATGGACTATTATCACAGGGTTATCATCAGCAGCCTCCGATATCTCGAGACCCAGCCTCCTAATCACCTCATGGTTTAATGAGAAGGGCCGCCTCTTATCCGTGATAACAGATCCACCTAGCTTCAGGACAACGAGTTCTCCGCTCGCCAAGCCGAGACACCAAATAAATAATTTCCCGGACGGAATATAAGGGTAGGTTTGGTCGATGGCGCCGGCCGGGTTTAGGATCGAGAGGGCTGGACTTGAAGACCTCGCAGAGATATATCGCCTCGAGGTGAAATGTTTTGGGGGAGATGCCTATAGCAGGCTGACTCTAAGGTCTCTCTTGAGGGATTCGAGGAGCATATCCTTCAAGGCCGTCATGGACGACGGATCTCTCGCGGGCTTCGTAATCGGGAGGCTCGAGAACATCGGAGGCAAGTATGTCGGAAGAATCTATACCCTGAACGTCGACCCACGTTTCAGGAGGAAGGGGATAGCCAAGGCCTTGATGAAGAAGGTAGAGAGGGAGTTCCTCGCGTGGAGGTGCTCGGAGGTCGTCTTAGAAGTGGCCGTCGACAATCACCCAGCCTTAGAACTCTACAGGAGCCTAGGATTCGAGTTAACGCGCATCTTGAAGGATTACTACGGCCCCGGAAGACACGCTTATCAGGCCAGGAAGCTCCTAAGCGAATCTATAATTAGGAGCTGATGGCTGGGGTTGTTGGAATGCCTTTAGCGGCGAAGATATTCGAGATAAGGGTTGAAACGAGTCTGGAGGAGATAGCTGATAAGCTCAGGGATTACAAGCTCGTCG
>CAZAVQ010000141.1:0-2275 GCA_964488635.1 uncultured Nitrososphaeria archaeon | reverse complement strand
TATCGGGATCTTTTCTATCTGAATGCCGCCCAATGCAGACTCTATGAGCTGGATTAGTTCTCGGTCGGGGAGAAGCGCCTTGACATCAGAGGGGAGGCTTAATCCTATTACGTTTTCGACGAATGACCGCGGCACAAATTCTTCATCGGTGACCATGAAGCCGTAATCCCTCTCTTCATCTAAGCTGTAGCTGATTATCCGCATCAATTTGACATGGCATGATCTAAGATATATTGCTTATCTACGCCGGCGGCTTCCTCATCAAGAGAATACTCTCCCTGGCCTCGCCTATCTTGATCACTCTCCGCGTCGTGGCCACCCTCCTGTTAACCGCGATAATCCGCTCCCCCTCGAACCCCACATCCTCAGCCAGCTTCATTATCAGGACGTCGGATTCTACGACCCTATCCGGGAAAACTCCCCCGGCGACAACTATCGCCACCCTACCACCCGGTTTGAGGACCCTGAACATCTCCTCCAAGGAGAGCCTCATGTCGTGGAAATACGCTTTAGCTACCTCGGGTAGATTTAACTCCGGAAAGAAATCGATCACATTTTTCGGATTGAATCCGAGATAAGATCTCACGGGATCTATCTGAACGTTTCCGAAGAATAACTCGTACTCTATCCTGTAGACTTTCGTGTATTCTATTTTGTTTAGATATGGTGGTGAGGTGATCACCGCATCGAATATTTCATCATCAAGGAAATCTAGCTTCCTCGCATCTCCTAGGTAGACATTTAATTCACAGGGCTTGAAGCTGATCCGCTTAAGATCCTTGATCATCTTCTTGATAACGCGGCGGAAGAACCTTCTAAAGGGCGGAACAGGTTTCTTCACGACCTTGAGGACTGCTCCGTCCTTATAGGCGAAGGAGACCTTCATGGCGGCATTCATGAGGGCGAGTGTAAAGAAGTTCCTGATTACGGGATCTTTTATCTCTCGGATTTTTTCCCTGAAGAAGATTATATCCTCCAGCGAGGGCCTGAGGAAGAACTGTTTAACGAAGCCGCTGACCTCGGAGAGATCTGGTTTCTCAAATGGTTGACTGAGCAGCCATCGAGCCATCTCCCTCAATTTCTCCAGATCATAATCAGCTACCTTTACCTGGCTGACGAAGACCGCGAGGGGGGCCACGTCAACGCCGACACCGTCTACCCCCACCTCTTTGCAGGCGAGCAGGGTCGTGCCGGATCCGACGAATGGATCTAGAACCCTGTTGCCAGGGCTGATACCGAACTCCTTGAACATCATGTGGACGAATTCCCGGGAGAACCCCTCCTTAAAGAAAAAACCACCGATAAACCGGGACATCCTTATTCGGAACGAACGTCACGAGCCTCCCCAAATCCCAACGCTCCTCATAAATAACCATGACATTGCCCATTTTTCCGAGCCCACTAATAAATTTAAACCAAAAACCAGGAGATTACGTCATTGAGATCGATTCCTTAATCAAACTGGTTAATGCGCAGCCCCATGCCCGTGCATACGCACGACTCCTTAACTGAGCATAGCCGGAAACAACATAAAAGCGACACGTGATCTCTCCCTCAAACGAGGAAATCGAGACATAGAGCTATTCCTCGAGATACCATATCACGATTCAAAGAACTAGTCAGCAGCTGTGATGGAGTTCTTTTAATAGAATGCATTTTAGGATATTGTATAGTAGGTCGTATGGAGGCGGGGTCATGGACAGGATAGTGGAATGCGTTCCTAACCTCAGCGAGGGCAGGGACGTGGAAAAAATACGGAAAATAATTGATAGCATTACGAAGATTCCCGACGTCTATTTACTCGACGTCAGTATGGGGAAGTCAGCGAACAGAACAGTAGTGACCTTCATAGGATCTCCAGAAAGCGTTGGAGATGCCGCTTTTGAGGCGATAAAAAAAGCAGCAGAACTGATAGACATGCGCAAACACGAGGGAGAGCACCCGAGACTCGGCGCGACCGATGTTTGCCCCTTCATACCTGTTAAAGGTGTAACAATGGAGGAATGCATACAGATTGCGAGGAAAGTCGGAAAAAGGGTGGGAAAAGAGCTGGTTATACCCGTTTATCTCTACGAATACGCCGCGACCGCCGAGCATAGGAGAAGCTTGGAGAACATAAGAGCAGGAGGCTACGAATCCCTACCTGAAAAGCTGAAGAACCCCATGTGGAAACCGGACTACGGTCCATGTGAGTGGAACGAGCACACCGCAAGAACCGGAGCGACTATCATCGGCGCCAGAGACTTTTTGATAGCATTTAACGTGAATCTGAATA
>CAZAVQ010000140.1:0-2298 GCA_964488635.1 uncultured Nitrososphaeria archaeon | reverse complement strand
AACCCGACAAAGGGGATCAGGGAATTCTTCATCAAATATTTCCCAGAGGATTGGGAGAGAAGGGTAGAGATCTATGAAAGAAATGGTCCCAGATTCGAGATATCGAATAAGAATGGGTTTAAGGTTTACCTGAGAGCGGTTGGAATCGACCAAGAGGACGCGGCGAGACTTGTAAACCGCTTCACGATTTTTGGGAAGATCCCGGAGCCTCTGAGGATTGCCAGGCTGATCGCTCACGCCGCCATGGCTCAACGCTTTTCACAAAACCCGAAGGGTGGTGAATAGAAAATGGCGATATACCTGATAGGATTGGGTTTGGGGACGGTCGGCCAGATCACCCTCGAGGCCTTGGAGAACGCTGGAAAACTCGACAAACTCTATCTCGACACCTATACCAGTTTCACTGATCATTCGCTTTTAGAGGAATTATCGAAGAAATTCGGCGAGAGACTTGTGAAAGCCGATCGTAAAACGCTCGAAGAAAGGATCTCGGATATAATCGAGGAGGCTGAGCGGGGTAACGTCGGTATACTAGTACCCGGGGATCCGCTGATAGCTACAACCCACGGCTCGATAATTGCGGAGGCCGCCAAGAAGGGAGTGGATTTCAAGGTGATTCACGGAGTCTCCATTTACTGTGCCGCGGTTTCTTGCTCCTACCTCCATGCGTATAAATTCGGGAGGGTCACGACGATTCCAAAGAGCGGTATAGGGGTTGAGACCTGTTATAGGGTGATCGCCGAGAACATGGAACGCGGTCTTCATACCCTAGTCCTATTGGATACGGCTGATGGGGGAATCACCATACCGGAGGCTATTGAGCTCTTACTGAAGGCCGAAGATAAGTTGGGCCTAGGCCTCCTTCCAAATGACAGACTTATAATCTGCCTGGCTAGAATCGGTTTCGACGATGAGTTCAGGTGGGCTGGAAGGCTCCGCGACGCAATCCGGAAAGAGTATCCACCGCCGCCACACAGCATAATCTTTCCAGGCGAACTGCATTTCTCAGAGATAGAGGCGCTGAGGACCATTTTAAAAGTCGATCCTGAAGTCCTGATAAAACACAAGCCTCGGAGGTTCTGGGGATCGCGGATTAAGAAATACCTAGCAAATGTGGAGAAAGTTTTGGGAGAAATTAGGTATCTCTCTGAGGAGAAGGTCGGCAGGGAGATTGTTGAAATGGCCAGAAGCTACTTGGAGGACGCGGAGAGGTTTTGGGAAGCGGGTGACCTCTTCGACGCCTTAGCGGCGGTATCCTATGCTGAGGGTCTCTTAGACGCCCTGAGGTTCATGAGAAAGGTTGAGTTTACTTGGGGTTCTGGTGAGAGGGGTTATTAATAGATGATGGGTTCTGATAATGGGTTGGCGATGCGGAAGGGTAAAATCGTGATGACTACGGGTGCCTTCGAGATCCTTCACCCGGGGCATGTCAAGCTCTTCGAGGAGGCGAAGAAGCTCGGAGGGGAGAACTCCAAACTAGTTGTGGTGATCGCGAGGGATGAGACTATAAGGAGGCGGAAAGGGAGAGAGCCTATTCTAAGCGAAGAGGCCAGAAAATACCTAGTCTCCATGTTGAAGCCCGTCGATGAAGTGGTCTTGGGATATACTCCTCCCTCATTTGAGAAGGTGATCGATGAGGTCAAACCCGATATAGTAGTCTTCGGATATGATCAAGATGAATTGATGAACCAGTTTAAGGAGTTCGCTGAGAAACGCGGGCTGAAATTACAGATCGTGAAGGCGCGGAAATACTTTTCATCAGATCACTCCAGCACGACGGAGATCGTGGAGAGGATAATGCAGATTTTCTCAAAGCGAGTTCTCTGACCCTTCGGCCAATTTTTCCGGCAAATATAAATTAAATCCGCGGCTTCTTTAACCCGTGTCAAGAGAACTCGTGATCGCAGCCGAGAGAATTTACACACCGGACACCTGCATAGCTGGGGGAGCTATCCTCATAAGAGATGGGAAAATAGCCGCGGTAACCAGTAGAGAGGAGTTTAAAGCGGCTGATATCCACGATTTCTCAAAAGACATCATCGTCCCCGGGTTCATAGATATGCACCTTCACGGGATAAGCGGGGTCTGCACCGCGGATGCGGATCCTAGATCCATTGAGACCATGTCTGAAGTGCTCGTCCGGCATGGAGTTACGTCCTTTCTCCCCGTCCTCCACTCATGCGATTCAAGCCTATTATTGCGGTCAATAAGGGCTATCGCCTCGCTCCGCGGAAAGCGGATCAGGGGCGCGAAGCCGCTCGGGATCTACATAGAAGGTCCGTTTGTGAGTCCTGAAAA
>CAZAVQ010000139.1:0-2300 GCA_964488635.1 uncultured Nitrososphaeria archaeon | reverse complement strand
AGGTGCTCGCCAAGAACATAGTCAAGGAATATAGCCTGAAGGGCGTTGATCCAGAGGAGTTCCTCAGACTCATGGAGGATAGGCGCAAGGAATCCAGAGAACGCTTCATCAACCTCCTAGTAGGGGCAGCATGTGGATCAGGGGGAATCACTCCTTGAATCCCACGGGGTCCCCGGCTTCGACGAGCTCGTCGGGGGTCTTCCCAAGGGGGAGTTGGTGGTCCTAGCGGGTGGCCCTGGAACCGGTAAGACCATCTTTTCGGCGAGTTTTCTTTACTGGGGAGCCATAAAATACGGTGAGCGTGGGGTCTACGCTTCTTTCGCAGAAGACAGGAATGCATTCATGAACAATATGCGGGCTCTCGGCTTCGACTTCGAGAAACTTGAACAACAAGGGCTCTTCAAGTTCCTAGATTTATTGACGTTAATGGAGGCCGGGATGTCGGAGCTCTTCGAGACGATATTAAATGAGGTATCCTCCTTCGGGGCGAAGCGCCTAGTAATAGACTCTCTGACCGCCTTAGCCCAAGGCGTAGCAACCCCGAGGGAGCTGAGGGTCTTCTTACACAGCCTGCTCTCGAGGATCATGAGGGCCATGGACTGCACGACGATATTGATAGAGGAGGTCCCCCTCGGAAAGAAGTGGATTGGATACGGGTTCGAGGAATTCGTCGCCTCAGCCGTCATCCTGCTCGTGAGAACGCTCCTCGAAGACAAGTTCCTGAGAAGGCTCAGGATCATCAAACTACGCGGCGCAGAAGTCCCGAATCCCAGGCCTGCTTCACCCTCAAAGACGGGTTCAAAGCGTTCCCGCCGTTAAGGGTAAAGCTTCCTGAGAAACCCCTGAAATTTCATCCCATACCAGATCCCCCAGGCGCCCATTCCACGGGGATACAGGACTTAGACGGGATGCTCGGCGGCTATCCGAGGGCTGGACTAATTCTACTCGAGATGGATATCAGGATAAGTCCTAAGCAACTCCACCTACTGATAGCTCCTACCGTGGTTAACGCCCTTCATAACGGAAAACCCGCAATCCTAATTCCTCCAATAACAGCGGGGCCAGAAGATTTGAAAAGGGTCTTTTCTATCTACGGAGCCTCCATAGAAGAGTTTGAACCCCGCTTAAGGGTGTTTGTGAGGAAAGACCTAGCCGAGAAGTATGGAGCTCCAAGCTATTTAATGGCCTATGAGAGGGATGGGCTCGAGGAGATCATGGATGAGATCGCATCCACCGTGGAAGAGCTAGTTAAGAAAACAGGTAAACCCCCAATCTGCGTTATCTCATCCGACACCGTTGGCCTATACTACGGGATCCAGGGCGTCCTCCAGGCCGTGCATAACTCGATAGCGGTGGCGAAGAAGACCGGGGGATTAATCATCTGGGTGATGGAATCCACTTTCCCAGAACTAGCTCAGAGGCTTCCCCCGATGGTCTCCATGCACCTAAAGCTAACGAGAAAACACGGCTGCTTCCTATTCTACGGCGTTAAGCCTAGGACCCCGCTGTTCGCGGTTGAGACAGATGTTTCTGAGGGCCGTCTCGTGACGAGGCTCACGCCGATTCTATAGTCTATCAACGGAGATGGAAGTAGAATTCTCTCGGAGAGAGTTCGGGGAATTCCCCGGAGTTTTGGACGATATGTCTCCTTATGTCGAGGCAGAGGTCACATTTTGAGATATAACCATCAGTTTTCTCGGCATAATTGAACTCCTTCCCCGCGAACTTGTATAACTCACCCAGATTGTTCATTAAAGCCCTTAGGATCGGCCGCTCATCTAGGTCTATTCCCCTCTCTAAGAGTTCGTCGAGTTCACGGGCATCCCCGAGCGAGATACCTCCACAATATCCTGTGATGTAATTGCCGTAGTTGTCTATGTGAGTATGCCACTCTCTGAGCAGCTCAGCTCTACAGCTCTCCCTAAGAAAATATTTCGCCGGATACTTCACGAAGAGATCCCGCAGCTTGTAGCACGTCCTCCCCATCGGGAGGAGTTCGACGTATCTCAATCCCGAAAATCCCGAGATCTCTAGGTATCGGTTGAAGCTTATCGTTCCACGTAGGCGGAGGCTCCGGAATTGGTGATAGAAAACTTCTTGATACACCATCAGGTTTTCTCCAAAGATTTTTCTACCGATCCTGAGGGCGCGGTCGATCCTCTCGAAGGGCACGTATTCTACGAGAAACGGGTTCACGCTTATTAAGACGCCGTTTATCCCCGCCTCCTTAAGCTGTCTCAGCTTCTCCTCCGTTGAGGAATCGTCAATACACCAGAAGGAATTCGTCTCAACGAAGATCG
>CAZAVQ010000138.1:0-2310 GCA_964488635.1 uncultured Nitrososphaeria archaeon | reverse complement strand
ACTCGAAGCCGAGAGCGGGTTCACTCGCCTACCTGCCGAGGTGCAGGGCCAGCAGGCTCGTCCCAAAGGTGAAGTATTGGCCCCCCTATGAGGGAGACCCAAAGCCCCTCGCCTTCCTAGGCTATAAGGCCGGCCACCTCACCACCTATTACATCGACACGACCCCGAATTCCCCAACCCAGGGCCAGGAAGTGGCGAAGGTATCCACGGTCGTCGTCACCCCGCCGATGACCGCCGCCGGGATAGTCGTCTACGGCGAGGAGAACGGCGCCTTGAGGGAGCTGATGCGCGTCTGGAGCCGGGACCTCCCGGAGGTGATTAGGAGGAAGATCCCGACTTGGAGGCCGAATGAGGAGGGGTTGAAGGAGCTCGAGCCGCTCAGGGATCAGATTGTTGAGGTTAGGTTGATTGGGATGGCCTTGCCGAAGCTCGCGGGGCTCTCGAAGAAGAAACCAGACCTATTGGAGATAAAGGTCGGCGGGGATGTGGAGAAGGCCCTCGAATACGCGGTCTCGAAGCTCGGGAAGGAAATCGGGATCGAGGAGGTGTTCAAGCCGGGCGACTTCATAGACGTTATAGCCGTGACAAAGGGCAAGGGATTCCAGGGGGTCGTCAAGCGCTGGGGAGTCAAGATCCTGCCTAGGAAGAAGAGGAAGGGGAGGAGGGTCGTGGGAGCCATCGGCACCAGGAAGCCGCCATATGTCCCGTACACCGTCCCGAGGCCAGGTCAACTCGGCTATCATAGGAGGACTGAATTCAACAAGAGGATACTGTCGATTGAGGAGGATGGGGCGAAGCTCACGCCTAAGGGAGGGTTCCCGCACTTCGGGGTAATCAGGACCAAATGCGTTCTAGTCGAGGGCACGATCCCGGGAACGCCTAAGCGCCCAGTCGTGATGAGGATCCCCGCCAGGCCACCGCCGCCGATCGAAACCCCCGAGGTCACTTTCGCGGGAATTCTGGCCTAGAGACCCTACAACATCTCCGCGGGGCACCCTATCGGGTTAAATAATGGCTCTATAGCTCTTCTCTGGAGAAGCCTGGAGATGAGCATCCTAGTCGAGCTGCTGATGAATGCCTCGAAGGCGGAGGAGAGGAAGATCCCGGTTCTAGGGCTAGACGCGAATGTGGTTGGCGAGATCAAGCTCCCAAAGACCTTCCTCGCGCCGCTTAGAGAGGACCTGGTCTGGAGGACCTTCATCCACCTCCAAACTCACACCCTCCAGCCGAAAGGCGCCTTCAAGGGATCCGGCCACAAATACTCCGTGGAATCGCTTGGAGCAGGCTATGGAATGGCCAGGGTTTCCAGGATAAAGGCCTCCGGAACAGGCAAGAACCTCGCCGGCGGAATGATAAACTTCGTCGTCGGCGGGAGGCCGGGTCACCCACCGGTTCCGGAGAAGAAGATCCACAAGGACATCAACGAGAAGGAGAAGCGCGCCGCCCTCCTCGTCGCCGTGGCCTTCACCGGGAATAAGGAAGCCGTGAGGGCTAGGGGTCACAGGGTTCCAGACGAGGTCGATCTCCCGATAGTGGTCGATGACTCGGTAGAATCCATCGCAAAGACGAGGGAGCTCAAGGAGTTCTTGGAGAAGCTCGGGCTCGGCGAGGAGCTGGAGCGATGCAGGGAGAAGAAGATCAGGGCCGGTAAAGGGAAGCGCAGGGGTAGGAGGTATAAGCGGAGGGTCGGACCCCTCATAGTGATCTCGGAGGATCGGGGCGTAGAGGAGGCCGCCGACAACCTGCCCGGCGTAGACGTCGTAAAGCTGAAGGACTTAAGCGTCCTCCATTTGGCACCCGGCGCCAAGCCCGGGAGGCTAACTATCTGGAGTAGATCGGCGTTTGAGAAGCTTGATGAGAGGCTTCTGGGTGGTTGGACATGAGGTCTTCGGAGATAATTAAGAGGATCGTGATAACCCAAGACGCGGTATCCCTGATCGAGAAGGAGAATAAGATAACTTTCATAGTGGATGTCAGGGCGACGAAGGGGGACGTCAAGCGCGCGGTCGAAGAACTATACGGGGTCAAGGTGCAGAAGGTTAACACCCTGATCACGCCGAGGGGAGAGAAGAAGGCATACGTCAAGCTAGCACCCGAATACAAGGCAGCCGACCTAGCAGTTGAACTCGGAATCCTGTAAAAGCTCAAAAATATTTTGGGTGATTTAGGCGACCTTAAACCGATAAAATTCGTTTGAGCCACGCCTGTTTAGTGTTTGGTCATGTCTATGACTACTCTCTGCACGTATTCTTTTCCGCTTTCAACAAGTTCTATGCCCTCATTAATCTCATGCAATGAAATCCTATGAGT
>CAZAVQ010000137.1:0-2326 GCA_964488635.1 uncultured Nitrososphaeria archaeon | reverse complement strand
CCCGATCAATATATCTTTCTTCGTCCTCTTCACAATCAGTTTTCTTTCCATTATTTTATTTAAATTTTCTTAATTAAATGAAGAATAAAGGTTCTGGGAAATATTTTTACATCATGGATTCAAAAATCGGCGGTAGTCCTTACATGTTTGTATTCTACCGTCGCACCCCCCAAAAAAGAGAGGGCTACCATTAGTTTCCGAGTTCATAAAGTTATGGCTTCACCGGTAGTCCGCTCGATTCTCAGGTGAGTACGTATCAGCGGGATCTTACACGGGTATAAGCGGCTGATTTAGATTAAGAGTTTTGTGGAGATCTTTTCGAAGTTTATCGAGTATGGAAGCTATAATAGGGTCATATTTTGATGGCTGAATGAAATGGTGAAGTTTTTCTCAGCTAGGACCTTAAGGTGGTCAGCTGTATTGTTGGCTGTTTTGTATATGGCGTCGATCTCTCTACCTGCCGTATTCGCTGGAGCTGAGAATGTATATGCGGAAAAGAGTGTTCATGTCGTAGGCGACGTCGTCAAGTTTTTCGGAGGCGGTCTAAATCCTGACATGGACTATAGCATCGAAATACTCCATAACGGCGTCATACTCTATACCCTAACATTCAACTCGACGTCGGATGGATCGCTGCCCGCCGACGTAAACTGGGACTCATCCTCAGGCGATCCGGGCACATATTTAGTCAGGTTACTCGATTCCATGGGTAATGTCGTCGCGGAATCCATCTTTGGGCTCGTTGAGGTGAGCGGCTCGAAGTTCATGCCCCGTGACTCGGTGACCGTCGCCGGAGGCGGAGCCACTCCGAACAGCACGGTGAATATACTGATAACCGGGGAGTCAGGCGTGATATTCAACGTATCGGTGACCGCGGACGAGAACGGAGAGTTCAACACGACGATAAAGCTTCCGTTCAACATCACCACGGGAAATTATAGCATAGGGATCCAGGTCCTTGCGCCGTCGGAAGTTTACGAGGTGATCTTCCCGATATTCATCAACGCAACGGCCGGCAATATGATGAACGTAACCTCGGCAGAACTGAGGGATATACTTGCATCAATATCCGGCCTGAACACAACCATTAGGCAGAGCCTTCTGGCGAAGCTCCAAAACGCATTAAAGAAATTGGAACAGGCGGAATGGCACCTGCTAAACAATCAAACTCACGTCGCCAAGAACATGTTAAACGCCGCCGGAAACATTCTACACGCTTTACTCAATGAGGTCAGAGCTCAGAGTGGGAAACACCTCGATAATCAGACAGCAGCCTACATGAATTCATCGGTTCAGGGCCTCATCAACAAACTCGAGGTAATGAAGTCGAAGCTAAATTCGCCGCCTAAGAATAATCATAAAAACGCGCAAGGCGAATCGATGGGCGGCAAGCATCTAAAATGGAGTTTTAAAGACCACGGAGGCCATGGATGGATAAAGGGAAAGAACAAAGGTAATCACGTGGACAGAGAGGGACATCGAGGACATAAGGGAAAGAATAATCAGTAATCGCATCAAATTCCTTTTTACGCCGAATCTCGACGCTCCCGTCGAAAAATGATTAAATAGAATTTTCACGGATTTTTCGCGGAGAATCCGTCGCCGGAGCTGGTGCCTATGAAGGTCAAGATTAGGTTTGTTCCTAGGGGTGTTGCCGAGTATTTTCATTCCAAGCAGGAGGTTGAGCTGATAGATCTTCCCGATGGGTCTAGGTATCGCGACTTGCTGAGGTTCCTAGAGGAGCGGTTCTGCGGATCTCTCGAGGGCTCCCTCCTCGACTCCTTCACCTGTCTCTGCGGCGGCGTGCCGATCCCGAGAAAACTCGAGGAACCGGTTGATCCCCGGGACGAGGTTCTGGTAGTAACCTTAGCCTTAGGAGGATAAGGGAATTTGGGGCAGTATAGCGTTGGGATCCATGGAAAGGGAGAGGTGACGCTTATCGATCTCTTGAGGAGGGTTAGGGAGAACCCGGAGCTCAGGAAGGCCGGGGCCATCGCCTGCTTCATCGGGATTGTGCGGGGCGATGCGATAAGGAGCGGAGAAGTTAAGCGGCTATACGTCGAAGCATATGAGGAGGTGGCGGTTAAAAGCCTGAGGAAGATAGCGGAGGAGATTCTCCAGCAACCGGGGATAGTAGACGTTAGGATACATCATGCGGTTGGGGAACTCGGGGTAGGTGAAGACATAGTTTACATAATCGTCGCTGGAGCCCACAGGGATTCTGTTTTCAAGGCGCTGAGAGAGGCCGTTGAGAGGATGAAGAAGGAGGCCGCGATCTGGAAGAAGGAAATCACCGCCTCTGAAGAATATTGGGTCAGCGGATTTT
>CAZAVQ010000136.1:0-2332 GCA_964488635.1 uncultured Nitrososphaeria archaeon | reverse complement strand
TCACATGTAGCATAGCTGAGGGCCATCGCGGGCGCCGCCCTGTGATCATATGCGCTGATCTCTAGGCCCTTAACGTGCATAGCGAATTTATCCGACCCTTTCTTGACGTATCTCGCCAAAGCCTTGACACCTTGCGCCATCAGCGCGCCAAATCCCCTGCGTTCGGCTATCAGCTTGATAAGCTCGCATATGGCCTCGGCGTCGCCCCAAGATGCCTCGAACCCGACGTCATCTTTTGTCAATAAACCCCTCTGAAAACATTCCGTCACGAAGGCTATCACGGATCCCGTAGATATCGTGTCTAATCCGTAGTAATCGCAGAGATAATTCGCCTTCGCGACCTCGCTTAAACTCTTTAACCCGAGGTTTGACCCCAGCATTCCGAGGTTTTCATAGTCCACGGTGGCCACCTCATCATCGGATTTCACCACGTGTCCACACGGAATTATGCAGTTCGCGCAGGCGGAGACGTAGAGCTGGGAATTGTGAACAGCTTGGCCGGAGATTTCATCGGCGTACTCGAAGGTGGTCTTCTGGAAATTGAGCGTTGGAAGCGCCTCCACCGTGTTGGCCCATTCTAGCGTCATGTTTGTGCCGTATTTCATCCAGTTCTCGTACATGCTACTCGACTTGACCTCCTTTATCAGCTTCTTATTCACCTCCCTCAGCCTCTCAGGATCGGCGACATCGACCTCGCCGCCTCCCTTGGCGACTATCGCCTTCAAGTTCTTGCTACCCATCACCGCGCCCATTCCAGTCCTACCGGCTTGTGAATGCCTCCGCTCCTTCAATCCCCAATCCACGTTTATCGAGGCGTAGTTTACCAAGTTCTCCCCAGCGATCCCTATAGAAGCTATTGAGCAATTTCTCCCATATTCTCCTCGAAGCCGTTCATCAACCTCCTTTGAATTTAATTTCCGGAGTTCAGGTGCCGGAACGACCTCGACCCGCCCATCTTCCACCAGCAGATAACTGAGCTCGCTCGCCTTCCCCTTAATTACTAGGGCGTCGAAACCAGCCTTCCGCATCATGTAGCCGAAGTATCCGCCGACGCTGCTATCCCCGTAGAGATCCGTTTGGGGGCTTATGGCCGCGAACGTGGTTTTACAGCCTCCGAGGAAACCTGTGGCCGCGAGGGGACCAGTCGCCACGACGAGCACGTTTGATGGATGTGTTCCGTGAACGATCTCGTCCAGATGTTTGAAGATTATGTGAGCTGCCCAGCCCCTTCCACCTATGAAGTCATAGGCCAGCCCCTCGTCAGGTTCTTTTACCTCGACCCTCCCGGACGAAAGATCTATCTCCGCTATTTTTCCATAACCATGCATCAAGCTAAATTTTCGGGAACCAATGCTTTAAAATCTTTAGCTTAGACTAGGGACTCCAAGAAATCAGTTAACCTGGCCTGCTCTAGGTGGAATCTTAAGACCCGGCTCTGGTGCGACATGGTGCTGATGGGGAGTTCGATCACCTTTTCGAGGGCTGTGAGAGCCTCTGAAAGATTCTCGAATTTCGACGGCGGATACTTCAACGCAGCCCTGCAGATCTCCCTGAATCGCCAGACCCCGAGGGGGATCCAACCTTCGTAAACCTCGGCTATGACGATTGCTGAGGCCTGTCTCCGCTCGTCTTTCAGTCTCTCTAATACGGGTAGCCTCAGCGCGTGGTAGGCGCCTCCCACGTTTTCGGGGTAGCGATCGACGTCTCCTGGGAGCTCCGCGTCGTAGTATATCTTAGTCGTGTTTGCTCTATGCCAGACCTCGAAGACCTCGAACATCCACGGCCCCGGTATCAGGAGAACCGTGACCCTGTTGAAGTGGGCGAAATAGCTGTATACCCTCACCTCGTTCAGCCACGGATATTTCTTGACGTCTCTCCTGAGCCTTTTCCCGAGCTGGTCGTCTACCGCCGTTATACTCCACTCCGTTGGGACAAGCTTCCTCCACCTCTTCGAGCCCAGGAGACCCATCGAGAGCAACCTAACGATATACTGTTCACGTATACCTGAGGAGTAGAGCTTGTGGATCGCCTCCGAAGCCCGTAAATCGACGTCATAAACCGCCTTCTCAACCGGCCTTGGAACCCTCGGGTTCTCCGCGATGAGAGCCCTCCGCATCGGCGCCGATGGACCTGTCGGAGACGCCCTGACCAAGAAATTCGGGTGTAGAAGCGGTTCCTTTTCCAGTTCGAGCTCGACGTCGAGCGGGCTTTTAGCCATCGCGAGCTCCTGCAACGCCTCCAGAATTCGGTCGGGCTTTCTAGCGTCTATTATCCTCGTCGGCCGCTTCCCCCGGACAAGGCTCACCCTCATCGCGAGGAGCTCATCGAGCGG
>CAZAVQ010000135.1:0-2350 GCA_964488635.1 uncultured Nitrososphaeria archaeon | reverse complement strand
GAATGTGACACAGTCATAGTTATAGACAATAATAAGCTGATGAGGATGGTGCCGCAGCTTCCGATAAACGATGCATTCAAGGTCGGCGACAGCGTGCTTGCAAACATGATAAGCGGGATCACGGAGATCATAGCTGCTCCAAGCCTCATTAATCTGGACTTCGCGGACTTCAGAACGATTATCAAAAGAGGAGGCGTGGCTGTAGCTGGCGTCGGAGAGTCGAATGCGCCTAATAGAGCGGAGGATGCTGTGCAGAAGGCTCTGAGGATGCCTCTGCTTGATGTCGACTATGTGGGGGCGAAGGGAGCTCTGATTCATGTTGCCGGAGACGAGAAAATGACCATTGACGAGGCGAACAGGGTTGGAGAAATAGTCTCACAGATGATGAGCGACGATGCCTTAGTTATCTGGGGTGCAAGGGTTAACCCTGAGCTGGCTGGGACGTTGAAGGTGACTCTGGTATTGACAGGCGTCCGTTCGCAGTATCTTCTTAGCGGCTACGGTTCAGCGGTGCCAGAAATCTACGACTTAGATCCAGGTGAGGAAACAGAAAAGCCGATTAATTTAGATCTGAATTTGTATAAGCTCTAGGAAATTTTTCATCTATTCCGTAAGATTTTTCTTAATCTGAGTCTCCAAGGAATAGGCTTCCCATACGGGATGCTCATCCCCCTTTTAACTGCGCGTATTATTTCCTCAATTCCAGAGTTTCTGTCCACGCCGTTTACCACCGTATATGCCAACCCTATTGTCTCAGGGAGATGGGAGTCGCTTCCCCCTGTTTGGGGCAGCTTAGCGCGGTGGGCAAGCCTTCGGCTTAGATAGTTTGATAGAAAAAAAGGAATGACCGACGAGTTTATCACTTCAACAGCGTCGATGCCTTGAGAGGCTATATCTCCGCTAAGCCCTATGCCGCTTTTATAAACCGCGGATGGATGGGCAGCTATTGCTATCCCGCCGGCTTCATGAATCCGTTTCACGGTCTCTTTGACTGAAAGGCCGGGTGGGATGGGCTTTTTTATGTTGATCCCTAGAATATGCCCAGATTCCGTGGAGACCTCTATTCCCGGAATCACGATTATTCCGCTATCTTTCTTTTCCAGAAGACTCAACGCGCCTTCAATTGTGTCATGGTCTGTTATTGCTACTCCATCGAGGCCTCTCTTCCTAGAATAGGTAATTACCTCCCTGAGGCTTGTTGAGCAATCATCAGAGTAGCATGTGTGAACGTGGAAGTCTATTTTGATCGGCAAGAGGTTCACTTGTCTAAGCTAGCTGTCTGATTTTATCTGATCTTGCTTCCCGGTTTTATGGGTTTTTCCGGTTGTATAAACACGACATTATCGTCATGTTGTGCTGCTAAAATCATGACTTCAGAGTCTATCCCGAAGATCTTCCTAGGCTCCAAGTTTACCACGACCGCTATTTGCCGGTTAAGGAGCTCCTCAGGCTTGTAATACTTAGCAATTCCGGCAACCGCGGTCTTAGGGCTGGAGGCGCCAATATCGATTGTTAATTTCAGGAGATTCTTTGATTCTGGAATCCTCTCCGCCCCTATTATCTTTCCTACACGTAAATCGACTTTAGAGAACTCCTCAAACGAGATCTTCTGCATTGACGACCTTGCCTCCTCAAGCATCTCTTGTAATTTATCTTCTGAAACATTAATCTTTTCAAAGATCGGTTTAGCCTCGTTTATTTTGTGCCCCGGCTTTATCGGGTCGACGGCGTCTTCCCAATGGAGCCTCTGGGGAACATTTAGGTATCTGCGAATCTTCTCAGCGGTGAAGGGTATGAAGGGTTCCAGCACAACAGATAAAGCTTTAACAATTTGAGCTGCAACGTAGAGGGTTGTGGCTGCAGACTGGGGGTTGGACTTGATGGTTTTCCAGGGCTTCTTCTCATTGAGATATCTGTTCCCTTCCCGTGCTAGTTCTATGACTTTCCTCGTTGCGGCTTGTATATGGAACCCGCTGAGACTCTCATCGATTTCTTTAAAATACTCGTTTACTGCATTTAGCATCTCGCTGTCAAGATCGTCTAGTTTTCCTGGTTTTGGAATCTGCCCATTGTAGTAGTTGTTTATGAATGTTAATGTTCTATGGATGAAGTTTCCAAGGGTATCATTAAGGTCCGAGTTAACTTTTTCAAGAAATATCTTCCAAGTGAAGTTCGTATCGCTGGTCTCAGGTCGATTAGCCATCAAAGTGTATCTCCAATAATCAGCCGGGAACATTTCAAGGGCTTCGTCGATCCATATTCCGATTTTCCGGCTCTTAGAAGACTTCTGCCCCTCAAAATTTAACCATTCATTCGTGCTTACGTTCCATGGGAGATTATAGCCTTCATG
>CAZAVQ010000134.1:0-2420 GCA_964488635.1 uncultured Nitrososphaeria archaeon | reverse complement strand
ACAGTAAGACCTCCACGCTTAGGGATACCTACTACGTGGCCATAGGCGAGGGGATAGACTTCGAGGACCAGAGTGAGAGCGACGAGATGATAATGCAGCTCGAATCAATCCTAGACTCTCCCAGAGAAGACTTCCACATCTTCCCAGAGGAACGCGCATCAATCTACGGAGATCTGACCATCGAGTACACGGTCCCGGGCTTTAGGGGTAGGCGCGTCGACCTCTCAGCCCACCCCGACGGCTTCGCCATAGGCCCCGCCCTGACAACGGCGGAGTTCGTTAAGTGCAATGCCGAGGTAGTCTTCGTGATAGAGAAGGGCGCCGTCTTCAGCAGATTCGTCGAGGAAGGCGCGGACAAGAGATACAAGGCGATCCTGATACATACGGCCGGCCAGTCGCCTAGGAACTGCAGAAAACTGATCAGGAGATTGCACGATGAATTAGACCTCCCGATATACGTGTTCACGGATGCGGATCCCTATGGAGTCCACATCGCGAGCGTGTTGATCCACGGGTCGGCTCTAAGCGCACACATAAAGGAGTTAAACGTCCCGGATGCCATTTGGGCGGGGGTCTGGCCCAGCGACATAAGGCGCTACAAGCTCCCCTCGATGAGGTTAACCGATCGAGATATTAAGAGGATACAGGAACTCGAGGTCGATCCGAGATATCAGACGGATCCTTGGCGGCGTGAGATCAGGGAATTCTGGAAAGTGAAGAGGAAAGCCGAGCTAGAAGCCTTCAGCAGATACGGCCTAGACTTCATAGTCAAGGAGTTCCTCCCGGAGAGACTTGCCGAGCTTCAGAAGCGTTAAAGCCCCCAATCCCCCTTTTCCTCCTCAACAGCGTGGATTCATACGCGCTCCCGGCTCCTCATTAAAATACTTAGGTAGATTATTCTCTGTGACGGGTGGCTTTGAGGTTTCTCAGGCGCTGGCCGGCTCTCCTAATGGATAAACCCGTCAAAACCCTGATAGTATCAGATATCCATTTCGGCTTTGAGGCGGAGCTCGCGGAGAAAGGTATACGCGTTCCAAGTCAGGCGTGGAGGCTTAGAGACTTATTGCTCGAGGTAGTCGAGGAAGCAGATGCGGAAAGGGTGATCTTCTTAGGCGATCTAAAGCACCTCGTCCCACTCTCCTCGAGGATCGAGTGGAGGGAGATGCCGGAAGCCGTCGGGGAGCTGAAGAAGATGGGGCTGGACCTCGTGCTGATACCCGGAAATCATGACGGCGACATAGAGCTGATGCTCGGAAACTTAGTGGAATACGCTCCATCGAGGGGCTTACTCCTGGAGGGCGAGCGGAGGATCTTCCTGATTCACGGCCACGCCTGGCCTGGACCCGAGGTCTTAGACGCCGACCTAATACTCATGGGCCACCTCCACCCGGTCATAAGCCTGAGAACCGATGTGGGATCCGTGGTGAGGAGGAAGGTCTGGCTGTACCTGACCGGGGATAGAAAGGTATTGGCCGAAAAACTCGGGGCGAAGTCGAGGAAGCGCGGCCGAATAGACCTCATAGTCATGCCCGCCTTCAACCCCATGCTCTCCGGGATCTCGGTAAATAGCCTGCCGCCAAAGGATAGATTATGGCCCCTGATTAGAAGCGGGGCCTTTAACCTAGACTCCGCCGAGGCCATAACCCTGAATGGAGAGAACTTAGGGGAGATCCGCACGCTTAGGGCGCTTTTGATGGGAGGGGATACTTGGTGAACGCCGTTGAGGCGGAGGCCGAGAGAGCCGTTAAGGAGAAGCGGGTCAAGCTCTATCTCTTCAAACCCAGCGGCAGAAAGAGGTGGGTCGTCGTTGGAAAACATGGAGAGTACCTAGTTCTACCTGAGGCCGAATATTGTTCATGCCATGACTTCTTCTTCAGGGTGATGAGCGGGGAAAAGCCGACCTGTTACCACCTGATCGCGGTAAAACTAGCAAAGAAAAGAGGAGAATACGAGGTAATCGAGGAAGAGGATGAATGGCACGATATATTGATGAGTGAATGGCTGGGGAGAAAGAAGAGACCTTAAGATCCTAACTAATTAGGTAGAGACCACGTGAATCCATGATGTTGGTGGAATTGGTTGTTAAGGAATTTCCGAAAATAAGCATCGAAGGATATGAGGAAATAAAATTGCCATTCGGCTCCCTATACTCTAACCCCGTTGAAAAGAGGGTAGAGATAGTCGTGAAGAAGAGGGCTGATGGAAAAGTGAGCGTCTACACCGATAAATCCGAAATAATCAAGAAAACCCTAGAAGCCGTCGAAGTCATCGACGTAAACCCACTCTAAGATACTTCCAAACCTTTCTTTTATGAAAATTAAGGAATCTAACTCCAACTCGATTAGCGTGGTTAAAACAGGAAATCTACGCGGGGCCTTCTTTCGCGTCCCCCTTGAAGGCGTACACCCAGGCGGGGAATA
>CAZAVQ010000133.1:0-2426 GCA_964488635.1 uncultured Nitrososphaeria archaeon | reverse complement strand
AAAGCATTCTGAGGGATAAATCTTCAGAGCTCGTAGTAGTAAGAGACGGTAGAATCCTTTTCATAGGCCGTTCTCGCGGTTTAAGGGATTTAGCCGAAATAGTGTTAAAGGATCCTAGGATCCTAAGAGGCTCGGCTATAGCGGATCGGGTTGTTGGGAAGGCGGCTGGAGTGATATTCCTAGCCAACGGGGTTAAAGCCGTACACGGATGCTTGATGAGCGTTCATGGCTTGGAGATACTGGAGAAAGGGCAGGTCAAAATCAGCTATGACAAGGTCATCGACCAAGTTAAAAGCCCAAGCGGAGACATCTGCCCCTTCGAGAAGCTCATCCTAAATATCGACGATGTCGATGAAGCCTATAACAGGCTGCTGACCAGGATTCGAGAGGTCTTCGGAGCCGGTGAAAACGTTATTTAAGAGGCTTCTTTAATGATGCTCCGGCAGGCGTAGATAGGTGAAGCATGACATGGTGACTAAGAACATAGGCATACCGGTGAAGCCTCCTGAAAGGGAGTGTGATGATCCAAACTGCCCCTTCCACGGCCATCTGAAGGTGAGGGGGATTATTCTAACGGGGATTGTATATAAGAAGAAGATGCCAAAGACCGTTATAGTTAGGCGCGAATACCTCCACTATGTCCGAAAATACAAGCGATACGAGCGGAGGAGGAGCAGCATCCCCGCCCACCTCCCCCCATGCATCGAGGTCAAGGAAGGGGATTTGGTCAAGATCGCGGAGTGCAAGCCTATCAGCAAGACCGTGAGCTTCGTCGTGATCGAGAAGCTGGAGAAGTGATGTTTAAAGCTTCGAGGAAAGCCTGTTGAGGTGGTGACTCATGTCTAGGAGGAGCAGGGCGGTCGCCGCGGTAGGGGTCCTCGAGCGGAGACCTAACGTACCTAGGACCATAAACGTCGGCTCGCTCATAGCCTGCGCCGACAATTCAGGAGCCCAGCTTCTTAAGATAATCCAGGTCCACGGCGTTAAGACTCGGAGGAGGCAGCACCCCTGCGCGGCGGTTGGGGACCTAGTATCCGTGACCGTGAAGAAGGGGCCGATAGACCTGAGGAAGAAGCCTATGCACGCGGTGATAATTAGGCAGAGGAAGCCGTATAGGCGGCCGAATGGCACCTGGATAATGTTCGAGGATACTGCCGCCGTGCTCGTGACCCCTGAGGGAGACCTCAAGGCGACCGAGATAAAGGGCCCCGTCGCGAGGGAAGCCGCCGAGAGATGGCCAAGGATAGCTAATGCCGCGAGCATAATAGTCTAAGCCCTAACTGCTAGGAAATCTATTACGATGTGGTTCCTCGTCTTCGAGTAGCTTTTTACTTTCCTCCAAGAAATCAATCTGGTCTGAAATCCGGATTTCTCCGCGGTCTCTAAGACCTTCCTCACAAAATCTTCCTCGTCTCCCCTTCTAGCCAGCTCGTGAAAATGGATCACCCCTCCCTCAAGCTTTAACGCCGATAAAGCTGCAGGAAGGGCTTGAATGGTTCCCCCGAAATAACCCATGATAACCCTGTCGGCGACACCGGCCAGCCTCTCTGGAACAACTTCCCTACAATCTCCGAGAATCGCGTTAACCCTCTCCTCCACCTCGTTCAACCCTATATTCTCTAACAGATACCGATGGGCGATCGGATTTATCTCAACGGCGTAAACCTTCTCCGGTTCACCTAAAACAGCTATCGGGACCGTGAACTGCCCCACGCCGGCGAACATGTCGACGACTACCTCCCCGCGCCCCGTTAGACCCGCAACCCTCAGCCTCTCGAAGCTGTTACCTAGGCAAAACATGAGCCTCGTGAGGTCGAGCCTGTAAACGCAGCCATACTCGCGGTGCAAGATCTCCGTTACGGGTTCTCCCGCCAAAAGTTCTAAACGTGGTCTGCGCTCAACTCCCTCGACCCCCTTAATCAAGTAAACGGATCTCACGCGGTAAAATTCCTTGACGGCTTCCCCCAGCCTCTCGCCAAGTTCCTCGAGTTCGGGTCTAAGCCTCAGTAAGGCGACTCCTCCTATACGCTTGGCCCGGGCTGGGAGCAGCTCCCTCGGCGCCTCGGGGACCCGTGCCGCCAGAAACTCCTTCAGCCTCACCCCGGCTTACCCATCTATTGAGGTCTCATTAGTTCTTTTCGGAGAATAGGGTTTATCTTAGGGGAATAGGGGTCTATATGGCAGTGAGGCGGACTTGGGAGGTCCTAAGAAGCCTACTTTAAGCCAGCTTGAGAAAAGGACCGCGAGGCAAGCGGCTCTGGGCAGGGGAGGGGAATCTAGGGAGAAGACGGTGAGTAGCGTCATTCTGCCGCCCACGGAGGAGGTTCTAGAATTCATCAGGACCCAGCAATACGTCACCCCCTTCATGTTGGCGGAGAAATTTGGAATAAGGATCTCGATCGCGAAGCAGGTGCTCTCGGGTCTGG
>CAZAVQ010000132.1:0-2429 GCA_964488635.1 uncultured Nitrososphaeria archaeon | reverse complement strand
CGAAGGCGTGGCCGCAGCTGTACGATAAGGCTTTAAAAAATTTAAAAAGAAGGCGATCCACTTTACACAGAAAGACTATGTCTAAGAAAGGTAAAGGGAGGAGTAGATCTTGAAGCCTAAAGTGTGTGTAACTAGGAGGATTCCGGAAGCGGGTATTAGGCTCTTGAAAGAGTATTGTGAACTCCGGTATCGCGATGTCATGGCGCCTATGGGCAGAGAAGAGTTGCTGAAAGAGATCCGAGACGTTGACGCGATTTATTGTACTCTCTCCGAGAAGGTTGACAAGGAGGTGATCGACGCGGGAGAAAAACTGAAGGTCATCGCGACGATGAGCGCGGGAGTGGACCACATAGACGTGGACTATGCCACATCTAAGGGAATTTACGTAATCCACACGCCTGGAGTACTGACTGACACGACAGCGGATTTCGCTTGGGCTCTATTGATGGCCACCGCCCGGAGAGTAGTTGAAGCCGATAAACTGGTTAGATCGGGTAAATGGGAGTTTTCATGGGCTCCGACCATGATGCTCGGATACGACGTTCATGGGAAAACTTTGGGGATAATCGGTTTTGGTAGAATCGGTCAGGCGGTTGCGAGAAGGGCTAAGGGCTTCAACATGAGGATACTATACTATGATGTCATCAGGAGAGAGGATCTGGAGAGGGAACTCGGGGTAGAGTATAAATCTATAGACGAGATCCTGAGGGAGGCCGACTTCGTGACCCTTCACGTCCCATTAACGCCGCAAACCGAGAAGCTCATAGGAGAGAGGGAGCTAAAGATGATGAAGAAGACCGCAATCCTCGTAAATACTTCTCGTGGAAAAGTGGTTGATCAAGCAGCGCTCGCGAAAGCTCTAAAGGAAGGGTGGATAGCCGCGGCGGGCCTCGACGTCTTCGAAGAGGAGCCATTACCCGCGGATAGCCCGCTTATCAGGTTAGAGAACGTGGTCCTGACCCCGCACATCGCAAGCGCTTCACATGACACGAGGAATAGAATGGCGGAATACGCCGCATCAGGACTGATCTCGGTATTCAAAGGAGAGGAACCGGAGAATCTCTACAATAAGGATGTATTGAAAATCAAGCCCCTAAATGAGGTCAAGATGATCTAAAAACCAAAAACATTTATTCCGGAAAACCGTCTCCTTTTCCAGGATGTTTTTCTCGGCTCGGCTCCCCAGGAAAATACTCTTCGGCAGAGGTAGCTTAGATAACTTACCCGAAACACTAAAGGAACTTGAGCTAACTGGTAAAGCGATTTTAGTGACGGGCCGTCGCTTTGCGAGGGAATCGGGTTACCTCGATAAGCTTTCTTCCCTCATGAAGTCCGCCGGCATCGACGTCATAATATACGATAAAGTCGAACCCAACCCTTCGATCGAAACGGTAGAAAGGGGAGGAAAACTCGCCAGAGAACAGGGCATCGATTTCGTCGTCGGCTTCGGCGGCGGCAGCGCCATGGACGCCGCTAAAGGCATCGCGGTTCTCGCCGCCCATGATGGAAAGCTCGAAGAATATTTCTATCCCGCCGAGGTCGAACCCCCGGTTTTGCCCATCGTCGCGATAGCTACTACCTGTGGAACCGGGAGCGAGGTCACGAAGTATGCTGTTTTCAGTAGGGGGATTCGGAAAAACGTGATAGCCAGCGAGCAGATAGTTCCAACGCTTTCGATATTGGATGCCGAGGTTTTGAATTATCTCACAAAAAAGGTGACGGCGCATACGGCTATGGACGCCTTCTCACATGCCTTGGAGTCATATTATCACGTTAAGTCCTGTGAATTTTCTGAAATCTTCGTCAGAGACTCCATCAAGCTGATCTTTGAAAACTTCAAGAAGGCGGTAGATGGAGACATAGAATCGCGTGAAAAGCTCCTCTACGCGAGCATGCTGGCGGGCTTGGCCATAAGCATGTCGGGCACTGTAGTCGTCCATGGGCTGGGATATTATCTCACCCAGAGGTTCGGAATCCCACACGGTCTCGCGAACCTACTCTTCATGCGGCAGTTCATAGAATATGCCGCGGAGAAAATCCCCGAAAGAACTATTGCCCTTGGAAAACTCTTAGGGCTCGACGGCTCATCTGCCGAGTTGGTTTCAAAAACGTTAATCAACAAGCTTAATGATTTAAGCAGGTACGCGGGTCTGCCGATGAATCTGAAGGAGGCCGGCGTCCCGGAGTCGGAACTCTCAACCATAATCGAGCAGGGTCTCTCATATAAGAGGAATCTGGAGAGCTGTATCAAGCCGCCGACTGCGGAGGAGCTCGAAGAGATGGTGAGGAAAGCGCTTTAAAGATCATTCGGAGGCAAAGCGGCCGCTAGAAGCGTATTTGAGGAAGCGCTGCGGACTTCAATGGGATGTTGAGGGATCTAATCCGAGACGCGTTGCTAGAGGCACGTTGTGCTCTACGCGAGTCTTTGT
>CAZAVQ010000131.1:0-2461 GCA_964488635.1 uncultured Nitrososphaeria archaeon | reverse complement strand
GAAGACGGGTTCTGCACCCTGAGGGGGACGCCTATGCCGGCAAATGCCCCAGCGTGCCCCGCATTCACCCCGAGAAAACAGGAACTAAACGGTCTCCAGCGACGCCCAGTGGCCCCCTTACAAAACGGGGTTAAGCCGGGTGTTATTCGGGGATTCACGTGGAGGCTCCGGCGGAGGAGGAGGCGCGGACATGGGCATAGGTGGGGGCCGTAGGCGGGCTTTCTCCACTTAGTGACAGAAACCAAAGAATTTATTGAAATTCCCGAGGGGGGCCGAGATTAAACCCTAAATATCTGATACGTGGAAATTAAATCCGTCAAAAACATCGACTAAGGTAGCGGCGCCGGGGTAACTCAGCCTGGCTAGAGTGCGGGGCTCATAATCCTCGTGATGCTGGTCGGAGGGTGCATCCCCGTGGTCCCGGGTTCGAATCCCGGCCCCGGCATTCACCCTATAGAGTTCCTCGGTTCGCTTTTGGTTGCGTGGGAAACGTTGTAAGATGTGGAGAGATGGGGTAGCTTTAAATAATTTTAAGCGGATGCCGGTTAAAGAGGGAGTATTTATGACTAGATTCGTTAATCGCGTCGGCCCTGGTTCCAAGCTTAAGGATAAGTGCGTGGGCATAATCGTGGCGAATGAATTCGAAGATGCTGAGCTTCTTTATCCGTTCGTGAGGCTGAGCGAGGAGGGCGCGGAAGTGGTGATCATAGCCGTGGCCGCTGGCCATCATCCTAGACCCGCCGTTGAGGGTAAGCCCATTAGCGGGAGGTTCGGGACGCCGATTCCCTTGGAGGTCTTCCACGAGGGACAACGATACGTTGTCAGGAGTTTAAGCGAGGTGAAGCCCGATGAGTTTGACGCGATCTTGATACCGGGAGGCTTTTCCCCAGACGCCTTAAGGACTAGAGAGGAGGTATTGAGATTCGTTAAGGAGGCGTATGATAGGTCTAAGATTATAGCGGCGATCTGTCATGGCCCCCAAGTCTTGATTTCGGCAGGTCTCGTTAAGGGCAGGAGGTGCACGAGCTATAAAGCGGTTAAGGATGATCTGATTAATGCCGGGGCGATATTCGTGGATGAGCCGGCGGTAAGAGATGGAAACATTATAACCGCTAGAACGCCGGATGATCTCCCAGAGTTCTGCCGACTGATAATCGAGACCCTAGCACAGTAAGTCGAATGTTCGGCGAATAAATTGGTTTATCTAGCCGATTCCAGATCATCCGAGGGACAAGAGTCCGGCTTCTCAATCTACTTAAGCGGAGGCTTTTATTGCCGTTTGATGTATCCTAGTTTTCGGTGTTGAATGAGGGGGTTGCTCATAGCCCTTGAGGGCGTGGATGGATCGGGGAAGACTACCCAAGCTAGGAGGCTTGTGAGGTGGCTCTCGGATAGGGGATTGGATGCCCGATACACCTGTGAACCGACTCCAGGCGGCCTTGGTAGGATCCTCCGGGCCATGGCCTATAGGAAGGACGCCGACGCCAGGGTGGAGGCCCTGCTCTTCGCGGCGGATAGGCTTGTCCACTTCAGGCGCGTTATTGAGCCGCTTTTGGAACGCGGGGTCGTCGTGGTCTCGGATAGGTATCTGCACTCGTCGCTGGCCTATCAGTCGGTTACGACCGGGGATTGGAGGTGGGTTGAGGAGATAAATCGTTTTGCGAGGAAACCTGATCTTGGATTATTCTTGGATGTGGACCCCGAGGTCGGTTTGAGGAGGCTTAGAAGGCGGAGGAAGACCAAGTTCGAGGATGTCGGATTCTTGAGGAGGGTTCGGGAAAGATATCTGGAATACGTGAAGAGGGGTGAACTTGTGAGGGTAAGCGCTGAAAAAGATCCCGATGAAGTATTTTCCGAGGTAGCGGAGATCGTGGAGAAGGCTTTGAGAAAAAGACGATAAGAGTTTTATCCGAATCGCTGTAATGAATTCTCAGATCCTTGAAACTCAAGCTGATCAAAGACCCGGTCCACGGGTACCTGAGCGTCAGCGAGGAAGAGTTAGCCGTAATCGATACATACGCCGTCCAGAGATTGAGGAGGATAACCCAGCTCCCCTTTGTTTATTTGGTTTACCCGGGGGCGAGACATAGCCGCTTCGACCACTCACTCGGATGTATGTATTTGGCGGGCGAGTTCGCGGAAAAACTCGGGTTAGATGATTACCGGAGAAAGGTTTTGAGGGTCGCGGGTCTCCTCCACGACATCGGACACGCCCCATACTCACATCTCTTCGAGATACTCTTGAACGAGTCTGGGTTAACCCACGAGGCCATGACCTGTAAGATAATCAGGGAGGATGGGGAGCTGGCGGAGGCGGTTGAGCGTTGTGGAGTAGATCCCAAAGACGTATTAGACGTATTGGAGGAGAAGGCGGTTGAATCCCCGGTTATAAGCGGGCCGATCGATGCGGATAAGTTAGATTTCTTGATGAGGGATGCGTATTTCACGGGCGCGCCCTATG
>CAZAVQ010000130.1:0-2463 GCA_964488635.1 uncultured Nitrososphaeria archaeon | reverse complement strand
AAAAATCGGATATAGAACCCCGAGAAAATACCGCGGACTACACCCCAGCGGATACAAGGAAGCCCTAGTCCATAGGCCAGAAGACCTACGAGAACTCGACCCAAATATCCACGCGGTTAGGATCGCCGGATCCGTTGGAATGAAGAAGCGGATTATGATCGTCGAAGAAGCGAAGAAACTGGGGCTTAAGGTACTTAACCCACCGATGATCATGAAGACGGCTGAAGAAGAAGTAGAAATCGTGGAACCCGAGTTAGAAGAAAAGGCCGAAAAAGCCCAGGAAGTAGAGGAGGGGGAAACCGATGCCGCTTAAACTGGACTTCCAGAAGAGGATCGCCGCCGACATACTGAAATGCGGTGTCAACAGGGTCAAGTTTGACACGGAGAGACTCGATGAGATAATGGAGGCGATAACACGAGAAGATATTAGAAGACTGATAAAAGATGGGGTCATTTACAAAGAGCAGAAGAAGGGGATAAGCAGGGCGAGGGTCAGAGAACGGAAGAAGAAACGAGGACCAGGCAGCAGGAAGGGAGCCAAGTATAGCAGGATATCGAGGAAGGAACTCTGGATGAGGAAGGTCAGGGCGCAGAGGAAGAAGCTCAGGCAGCTAAGAGACAAAAAATTAATCACGAAAACGGCTTACAGGAAAATCTACAAGATGGTCAAAGCTGGTGCATTCAAATCCGTTGCATCGATGATGGAATACCTAGAGCAAAATAAGTTGATCAGGAGGCCGTTGATGTGAGCATCCTAAAGAGAATTCCCCCGAGAAGGAGAAGAGAGGGCTTAACGGATTATAGGAAGCGTTTAAAGTTAGTTAAGTCGGGTCTCCCCAGACTCGTGGTAAGGAGGACGAACAGATACATAATCGCCCAAGTCATCAGATCGAAACTCGGAGGGGATGAAACCCTGATCACGGTGACATCTAAAAAGCTAGCAGATTATGGGTGGAAGGCCGGCTTCAAGAACACGCCCGCCGCCTATCTTACCGGATTCTTGGCCGGATTACTCGCCAAAAAGAAGGGAGTCGAAAAAGCAGTTGTTGACATAGGGCTACATAGGGCGGTTAAGGGATCGAAGGTGTTTGCGGTGATTAAGGGCTTCATCGATGCGGGCGTAGACGTCACGGCTGGGGAAGAAGTATTCCCCGAGGAAGACCGCATCCGAGGCGTCCCTATAATGGAGTATTATAGGAGCATTAAGGAGAGTGATGTCGAGACAGTTCAGTTCTCAAAATCGGATGGGGATGTTTACATGAATCTCGATTCGCACTTCTCGCAGGTAAAAGAGAGACTCTCAAAGGAGGTTGGGGGCATATGAGCTTGGAAGAGTGGGTTCCCAGAACGAAGATAGGTAGGATGGTTAAAGAAGGCAAGATAAGTTCAATCTCAGAACTGTTCGCAAACCACCTGAGGATAACGGAGGTCGAGATAGTCGATTACCTCCTCCCTGGTTTGGAGCAAGAGGTCATAGATATTAACCTAGTCCAGAAGCAGACGGCGGCGGGAGAGCGATCGAAGTTCAGAGCGATAGCCGTCGTTGGAAATAGGGACGGATTCGTCGGATTAGGAACGGGAAAAGCGGTCCACGTAGTCTCAGCGATAGAGAAGGCCGTGAGAAACGCGAAGATGAACCTGATCCCGGTGAGAAGGGGCTGCGGGAGCTGGGAATGCGCTTGCGAGGCGCCCCACAGCGTCCCGATAAAAGTCGTGGGAAAGCGGGGAAGCGTGAGAATAGAGTTGATCCCAGGTCCTAGAGGACTGGGAATTGTTGCAGGCGAAGCGGCGAGGGTTGTGTTGGAGCTCGCGGGGATCGAGGATGTTTGGACGAGAACCTATGGGGAGACTAGAACCACGCTCTCCTTCGCCGGAGCCGCCTATGAGGCACTCAAGAACACGAATAAAATAGTCCTACCGAGCATGTGGTGAGGCGTTTATGGAAGGCAGCTGTAACTGCTACCTAGTTATCAGGATTAAGGGCAGCGTCAAGGCGAGGAAGGAACACCTAGACACCTTGAAGATGCTCAACCTTAACCGGGCGAATTGGGCCACAATAGTCCCTAAGACCCCCAGCTACGAGGGGATGCTGAAGAAGGTGGAGCACATGATAACTTGGGGGGAGCCTAACCTCAAGACGATCAGGACTTTTCTAAAAAGGGTAGAGATAATCGGAGATGGTAGGCTTAATGAGGAATACATTAAGAAGCTCGGATACGAGTCGCTTGAGGAGCTCGCCAAGAAGCTCTACTCCTCCGAGATAACCCTGAACAAGCTAAAGGAGAAGGGATTGAGGCCCTACATCAGGCTCCATCCGCCGCGCGGAGGCTTCAGGGGAACCATCAAGAAACACGTCGCAGCGGGAGGGGAATACGGATATAGGGGAGATAAGATAAACGAGCTCTTCATCCGCATGGCGGGCGTGTGATCCTATATAAGGAAGACCTCCATCAAAAGCCTTGT
>CAZAVQ010000129.1:0-2466 GCA_964488635.1 uncultured Nitrososphaeria archaeon | reverse complement strand
TCAACGTCGATTCCTATGGACTGGTGGATCCTAAGGAATTAGAGGAAGCGATTAGCTCCGATACAATCCTCGTCTCAATAATGCACGCCAACAACGAGATAGGGACCATCGAGCCGATAGAGGAAATTGGCAAAATATGCGAGGAAAAGAGGATACCTCTCCACGTCGACGCTGCTCAAACCTTCGGGAAAATACGCTTCAAGATCAAGGATATCCGCGCCGACCTCGTGACCATAAGTTCCCATAAAATCTATGGCCCAAAGGGCGTTGGAGCGCTTTACCTCTCTGAGGACGTGAAGATAGAGCCGCTACTACATGGGGGAGGCCACGAATTCGGGCTAAGATCCAGCACGGTAAACATTCCCGGGATAGTAGGATTCGCCGAAGCCTGTAGGATAGCCGAGAGGGAAATGGATTCTGAGCTTTCAAGGTTGAAGGCGCTACGGGACAAGCTGATAAAAGGCGTGCTCGAGACGGGTAAAGCGCACTTAACAGGGCATCCGGAGAAAAGACTTCCAAACATCGCGAGTTTCTGGATAGAAGCCGTCGAAGGCGAGAGGCTAATTATCGAATTAAATGAAAGAGGCATAGCGGCGTCCACGGGATCCGCCTGCGCGAGTGGAAAACTGGAAGCAAGCCATGTCCTCCTCGCAATAGGGTTAAGCGAACGGGAAGCCAAGAACAGCCTTAGGCTAAGCTTAGGAAGGTGGACGAAGGCTGGAGACGTAAAATATGTGGTAGACGTTCTAAGGGAGATAATCGAGGGGGAAGGGTAGATAAACCCGATATACCTTGAGTAACTTACTGGAGAAAGGGTCATGAAGGTAATTTCCATGATCTCCGGGGGAATAGATTCCCCGGTTGCCGCATACCTCGTGCTCAGGAATGGATGTGAGGTTGTCTTTGCGCATTTCCACAGCTTCCCCATAGTTTCGAGAGCGAGCGTCTACAAGACAATTCAGTTAGTTAAGATTCTGGGAAAGTATCAGCCTTCCAACGTCCTTTACCTCATACCGTTAGGCGAGATCCAAACCTACCTCAGGACTAGGATAGACCCGAGATACCTAATAATATTCTACAGGAGGTTCATGTTTAGGATCGCGGAGAGGGTCGCGGAAAAGGAGGGCGCAGAGGCCATAGTAACGGGTGAAAGCCTGGGCCAGGTCTCATCCCAAACGCTCCCGAACTTAAGGACGATAGAAGAGGCGGTCTCGATACCTGTAATCAGGCCGTTGATAGGGCTGGATAAGCAGGAGATAATGGACTTGGCGCGGAAGATAGGTACCTATGAGGTCTCAATTAGACCGCAGGAAGATTGCTGCACGTTATTCGTCCCAAAGAGGCAGATCACGGCGGCTAGGCTGGAGAAGATCAAAGAGCTGGAGGATCAGCTACCCGTTGAAAAACTTGTAAAAAGCGCCTTAAATAAAATGGAGAGGGTCGTCGTCGAGAACGCTTAAGATCATTTCCAATAGACTTCCATGTAGCCGCATTTCTCGCAGAGGTGGAATTTCACCGAGTTATATTTCTGGAATTCTTGTGGAAGGAGCTTCTTAACCGAGAATGGGCCGACGGTCGCCGACAGAGATTTCTCGAACTCCACCATGGTTCCACCGCACTTCGGACATGTCAGATTCATGTGATTTCCGTCGCTGAGGTCTCTGATAATTGTTAGGTTTCCGAGTGTCAAAAAGTAGCTAAATGGTTATAGCGTGGCTTCGGCAACCTCGATGCGAGATGAAGGCCATCCTTATCGTCTGCGACGGACTTGGAGATAGACCAGTTAAAAGCCTCGGGGGACTAACCCCACTTCAAGCCGCAAAGGCCGAGACGTTTGACAGGATAGCGGCGGGCGGAGAATGTGGGATAATGGATGTGATAGCCCCTGGGCAGCCGCCTGGAAGTGACACAGCCCATCTCGCTCTCTTCGGATACAATCCCTTTGAAACTTATCCGGGAAGAGGGGCCTTCGAGGCCCTTGGCGTGGGAATAGACCTCGGCCCAGAGGACGTTGCGTTCAGGTGTAATCTGGCAACCGTAAACGAAAGCGGGGTAGTGGTGGACCGTAGGGCGGGTAGAATAAGTAGCGACCAGGCCAGGATTCTGGCCGAGGCGTTGAAGGATATTAAAATCGAGAGAGTTGACGGGGTGCGGGCGATTTTTCATCATTCATCGGAGCATAGGGGAGTCCTCGTCCTACGTGGGGAGAGGCTCTCGAGGAAGGTCTCAGACGTAGACCTACATAAGACCGGGGTCAAAGTTCCAACCCCTAGTCCATTAGAAGACACCATCGAAGCGAAGAGAACCGCTGCGGCCCTACAAGAATTTCTAGAAAAAGCCCAGAGCATCCTGAAGAGCCATCCGATAAATCAGGAGCGCGTCAAGAATGGACTTCCGCCAGCGAACGCGCTCTTACCGAGGGGAGCGGGGACTCTGCCGAAGATCGAGCCTATTACGAAGATCTGG
>CAZAVQ010000128.1:0-2491 GCA_964488635.1 uncultured Nitrososphaeria archaeon | reverse complement strand
TTTAAGAGTAGGCTTAACTGTGATTGACCCGAGTGGTCATGGAATACGTTTACGCCGCACTACTGCTACATAAAGCCGGAAAGGAGATAAGCGAGGAAAACGTGAAGAAAATACTCACAGCCGCAGGCGTCAACCCCGATGAGGCCAGGGTGAAGGCCCTAGTGGCCGCCCTTTCAGAAGTCAACATAGATGAGGTTCTGAAGAGCGCCGCCGCGGCGCCCGCGGTGCCGGCTGCAGCCCCCGCCCCAGCTCCGGCCAAAGAGGAGGAAAAGAAGGAGGTCAAGGAAGAGAAGAAGAAAGAGGAGGAGAAGAAGGAGTCGGAGGAAGCTTTGGCGGGTCTCAGCGCCCTCTTCGGCTAAAACAGCAAGTCTCTCAACGCGTTTTTCTTTCAGCTTTAGGTTATCTTCATCCCCTTTTCTCCGCGTGATAGCATATAAAGGAGTATTTCTATTCGAGGAAAGGATCGGAGAAGGTGGTGGTCTTGAAATTCGGCCCTGAAGCATATTCACTTGAATTCTTTAAGGAACGGGGATACGTGAGGAAACGATGCCGGATTTGCGGGGAATATTTCTGGACTATTGATCCGGAGAGAGAAGTCTGCGGTGAGTCACCCTGCGAGCCGTATCGCTTCGTCGGGAAAACCTTAGCGAAAAAGAAGATGAACGTCCGCGAAGTCAGGGAGGCATTTCTCAGATTTTTTGAGAAGAGGGGGCATAAGGTAATCTCCCCGTATCCGGTTGTAGCCCGATGGAGGTCGGACATGTTTCTCACGGACGCCAGCATAGTCGATTTCCAGCCATTCGTCACCTCCGGGATAGCGCCCCCGCCGGCGAACCCCCTCGTGATAAGCCAGCCGTGCATCAGGCTTGTGGATATAGACAAGGTCGGGTTAACCTTTGGAAGGCATCTAACGATATTTGAGATGGGGGGCGCCCACGCGTTCAATTATCCGGATAAGGAAGTTTACTGGAAGGAGGGCACGGTCAGATATTACCATGAATTCGCTCAAGAAGTCTTCGGAATTCCGGAGGAAGAATTAGTCTACAAGGAGAGCGTGTGGAGCGGCGGGGGGAATGCGGGGCCATGCTTCGAGTCGATATCCTACGGCATGGAATTAGCGACCTTGGTCTTCATGCAATACAAGACGTTGAACGACGAACTCGTAGAGCTACCTATAAGAACCGTCGACACGGGATACGGGATCGAGAGATTTACTTGGTTCACCCAGGGGACGCCGAGTAGCTTCGACGCTATCTATGGGGAGATCTATCCAAAGGTCGAGAAGATAATCGAAATCCCGAAGGTCGATAGAGAACTGCTTATCAAATATTCTCCCTACACCGCGTTGGTGGTTCCGAAGAAGGGGATGACGGTCGCTGAGGCGAGGAGGCGGGTTGCAGAGGCATCGGGCATACCCCTCGAGGTGATCGTCGATGAGATAGAGCCCTTGGAGAGGATCTATGCGGCCCTAGATTTCACGAAGTCCATCTCATTTATCATAAGCGAGGGGGTCGTCCCATCGAATGTCCGCGTCGGATACCTCGCCAGGCTCTTAATCAGGAGGACCTATAGGCTTCTCAGGAGCATGGGCTACGAAGACAGACTCTTGGACCTGATAGATCTCCAACTCGATTACTGGGGAGCCGACTTCCCGCACCTCAAGGAGATGAGAGAAGAAGTCCTAGATATAGTCGAAACCGAGATCAAGAAGTTCGAGGAGACAATTTCGAAGGGATCCAGCTACGTCGAGAGAGAGCTTTCCTCGATGAAGAGGAGTGGAGAAACGAAGATACCCACCGAATTCCTGATCAGGGTCTACGATGAGAGGGGGATTACGCCCGATCTAGTTGAACCAATCGCCTCTAAGCTCGGCATGGAAATCGAGGTCCCGGAAAACTTCTATGAATTGGTCGCGTCGAGACATCTGAGAATGGAGGCCGAGGCCGCGGAAGAGGAGGGAGAGAAAAAGATCTTAGAAGAAGCCTTCGAGGATGTCCCGGCAACTGAGAAAGCCTACTATGAGCAACCCTTCGTCTCGAAGTTCCAAGCCAAGGTCCTCAAGACCCATGGGAATTACGTGGCCCTTGATAAGACGTATTTTTACCCTGAAGGCGGCGGAGCGGCCGCGGATCAAGGGATAATTAAACACTCCAAGGGATCCTCCAAGGTTCTCGATGTCCAAATACTTGCCGGAGGAGTTATAATACACAGAATTGAGGGAGAGCTCCCGGAGGCGGGAGAGGTCATCGAAGCAGAGATAGATCTTGGGAGACGGCTTTCGATAATGCGACACCACACCGCGACGCACATCCTCCTCGGAGCCGCTAGGAAGGTCTTGGGAAAACACGCGTGGCAAGCGGGTGCAAGTAAGGAGCCGGAGACCGCTAGGCTTGATATAAGCCATCACAGGCGGCTAACCTACGAGGAGGTGAAGCAGATAGAAGATGAGGCAAACAAGATCGTAGCCGCGAGGATACCGGTTAAGATCGCC
>CAZAVQ010000127.1:0-2495 GCA_964488635.1 uncultured Nitrososphaeria archaeon | reverse complement strand
GCTCTCCTTGATTCCGCCATCCGCTATTATCGGGACGCCCATCCTCTCAGCGGCCTCTGCGCACCTCATTATCGCCGTGAGCTGTGGAACCCCTACTCCCGCGACGATCCTAGTCGTGCAGACGGATCCAGGCCCTATCCCAACCTTTACGGCGTCAGCTCCGGCCGCCGCCAGGTCTTCAACCCCCTCAGGCGTTGCGACATTTCCGGCGACGACGTCGACTTGGTCCCCGTACGCCTCTTTAACCTTCCTAATCATGTTTATGCACATCTCGGTGTGGCCGTGTGCGACGTCGATTACGAGGACGTCTGCCCCTGCGTCGACTAGGAGCCTAGCCCTCTCCAGCTCCTGCTCCTTAACGCCTATTGCGGCGGCTACTAGGAGTCTGCCCTTCGCGTCCCTTGAGGCGTTTGGATAGGTCCCGCGCTTGATGAGGTCTATGCTCGTTATGAGTCCTCTGAGCCTTCCCTCCTCGTCGATGATCGGCAGCTTCTCTATCTTGTTTTCCCTGAAGATCTCCTTCGCCTCCTCGATCGTGACTCCGGGCGATGCCACGATCATCCTATCCCGCGGGGTCATACAGTCCTTCACGAGCTTCCCGTCGTTATCCTCGAAGATCACGTCCCTCCGCGTCAATATGCCTAGGAGCTTGTTCTCCGAGTCCACAACGAGTAACCCGCTTATTCCGTGCTGGCTCATCAACTTCTTGGCCTCGGCGATCGTGGCTCTTGGACTTATCGTCAACGGTTTCTCGATGACTATGTTCTCGGCCCTCTTCACCTTCGAGACCTCCTCGGCCTGCCTTAGCGGCGACGTGAACCTGTGTATTACGCCTATTCCCCCCTCTCTGGCCATAGTAATCGCCATCTTGGCCTCGGTCACCGTATCCATCGCCGCCGAGACTATCGGGATATTGAGCCAGATTCTCTTCGTGAACTTGCTCCTCGTTATAACCTCCTTCCTAGATCTTATCGAAGACCTCCTCGGAACCAAGAGAACGTCGTCAAAGGAGAGCCCCACATGATCTAAGATCTTCGCCACCGAGTTCCCTCCCCGAAATCTCTTTACCAAAATATATTGTTCACGTCGAAATCCATCGCCTAGCTACGGGTATCGCCGGAGCGGGATCCATACTCGGCTATCAACCTCCAAAGCTCATCGAGGACCGCTTCACCAACCCTTTCCTCGGATCCATCCGATCTGACAACGATATTCCCAAACCTCCTAGACCTGAACTCGCCGATAACGGTGAGCCCCCGGATCTCCCTAACCGCCTTCTCGGCCTGATTTCTCGGGAGAGCGGCCAAGAGGCTTCCAGACGCTATCAACCTTAACGGATCGCAGCCGAGCGCCTCGCAGATCCTCCGAGTCTCCTCCGCGACGGGCACCCTATCCTCGTAGAGGATGAAAGAGCACCGGCTCGCCTCCGCCATCTCGTAGGCTCCTCCCAGGATTCCTCCCTCGGTGGGGTCGTGCATAGCCGAGACGCGAAATCTCCTCGCGAGCTTCAACGCCTCATCCAGGATGCTGATCTTCTCATAGAAGTTCCTCGCGCGCTCCAAGCTCTCACGTGGAACCTTCTGGGCCAGCTCCGCCTCGAAATCTGATGCGAGGATGGCGGTTCCCTCGATCGCCGCGGTCTTCGACATCAGGAGCAGATCCCCGGGCCTGGCGCCGGAAGACGTTACGAGTCTCTTGGATATGAGTCTCCCCATCATGTGGCCGATGATTATTGGTCTGGAAATATTCGGCGTGATCTCTGTGTGACCCGTTATTAACGCGATCTTCAACTTCCTACACGCCCTGTGGACCTCATCCATGATGCCCTCCAATTCTGATAGGTGATCTTCTGGGAGGAGTATTGTGAGCGAAAACCACCTGGGCTCCGCGCCCATCACCGCGACATCGTTCGCGTTCACGTGGACTGATAGCCATCCAATCCTAGTTCCGGAACCGGTTATCGGATCCATGGCGGCGATCACGGTTTTTCCATCGATTTTAATCGCGGCGGCGTCTTCTCCGAAGCGCGGTGGAACTATTACATCTCTCCTCCTATATCCTAGTCTTTTGAGGACCACTTCTTCCAGTATCTTCTTCTCGATCTTCCCCAGCTTCCTCGCCATATCCTGTTCAGCTAGCTTCTCTTCTTCCTCATTTTCAATATTTTCTCAGCTCTCCTCAAGTCTTGGGTGGATGAGACCCTGAAGAACATGCCGAGTTTTTCGTCGAAGATCCTCAAACTATTGCTCGCGAGATATAATGTTCCCCGAACCTTTCTCACGATGCCGTCCATGTCTTCGTTCGGGAACGAGTTGAATGCCTCCTTGAAGGGCTTCCTGCGATAAGAGGCCATGAGGTAAACAGCTTTCCTCGTAGGAGACCTCGGAAAAGCTCCCGCGAACTTCCTCGAGCACTCCAGGAGAAATGTCGTGAAGTCCCTCGTTATCAGGGGGGCGTTGCAGGGCAATATGACGAGCTGGTCACCTTCAACCGTG
>CAZAVQ010000126.1:0-2512 GCA_964488635.1 uncultured Nitrososphaeria archaeon | reverse complement strand
TAACTTCGGCTTCGCCTAGTTTCTGACAGCAGATGCCCTTCGCCCCGGCTTCTATGAGCATGTGCGCTATGGCTGGTACTTTAATCGGCTTCATGTGAGGCCTCAAGTTTATGTTGTGAGCTCGACACCAATCAGCCATCTCTTTAATGTTACGTTCCATAAGATCGAGGTCCACAATCAAGGCGGGCGTATCAAGATCAGATACATCCATCTTGGATTAGTCTCCAACTCGCCTGTTTTTTAAACGAGGCCGTAATTTGTATATTGCTGAATATAAGACTTTTAGAACTGGACGTTTTACATAGAAATTTTTATGGCCTTCGAACCGATGAAGACACTATCTTAAAATAATCCTCTTTTGATTATTTATTCCACTGCTATTGGGGAATCCGCATTGTCCCAGAACGCTATTGAAGTTAATAATCTGCATAAATACTTCGGCGACGTTAAGGCTCTGGACGGGCTTAGCTTCACTGTTAAGCCCGGAGAGATCTACGGGCTGATCGGTCCGAATGGAGCGGGTAAGACAACGGCTCTGAGAATATTAGCCACCCTCATCAGACCGTCAGCGGGCTCAGCTAGGGTCTTCGGTTTAGATGTTGAAAGAAGCCCCGATAAGGTTAGGAGGCTCATAAGCTATCTCCCAGAGGAGGCAGGAGCATACAAGAATCTTTCGGGGCTGGAGTATCTTGAGTTTATGGCGGCCTTCTACTTCAAAGATAGGGAGGAAACCCGGGAATCCGTTCTAGAGGCCGCGAGGATCTCCGGCTTAGGTGAAAGACTGAAAGACAAGGTTAAAACGTACAGTAAAGGGATGACTCGGAGGCTTCTCATAGCTAGAGCTCTGATGATGAGGCCTAGATTAGCCATTCTGGATGAACCAACAAGCGGCCTCGACATCGTGCATGCTCACCACATTAGAAGAGTCATACAGGACTATGTGGAGAAGTACGAAGTAACGGTTTTGCTCTCAAGCCACAACATGCTGGAGGTTGAATTCCTCTGCAGCCGTGTCGCCCTTATAAACCGGGGCAGAATCCTGATTGAGGGGACCCCGGCTGAGATAAAATCAAGATATGGAGTGAACAATCTCGAAGAGGCGTTCATGGAGGCTACGAAGAATTGGCCGGTGCATTAGGCAATCTTGTGAAAAAAGAAATTAAGGAGATGATCAGAGACCCGAAGATTCTTCTGGGCATGATATTGATGCCGCTTATTGTATTTCCAATAATGGGCGCTGCGATAAACATCTCAACCTCGGCTGTTGAGAAGTCGATGAGAACCGCAACATTAGCAGTTATGAAGCTCGACCACGGGATAATGGCGGACGGGCTCATCTCGTCCTTCAAGGCCCTGAACATGAGCCTCATAGAGATCCAAGCCTCCTCAATCGAGGAAGCCATCGAGAATCTCCAGAAGGCCAATGTTACAACTTTGATTGTGATCCCTGAGGGCTTCACTGAGAACTTGACCTCCGGGCTGAAGGGAGAGCTTGATATCTATGCGATACTTAGAAGCATCAGTCTCTCTGAGGGGGCTAAAGCCTCAGCGGCGAACATCCCCATAAGCATCTACGAAAAGATGCTGATCCATCAAGCCATCAAGCAGGCATTCCCAGATAGGGAACCTGAAAATGTCCTGGATCCCATCGCCGTGAAGAGCTTCGTCATGTTTAAGGGGAGACTGCTAAACGTTTCACCTGAGTTTCTTCAAGGGATCTTCATGTCCCAATCTTTCGGCTTCCCCATGGTGATAATGCTTCTGTTGATCTCGGCGATGCAGATAGCGGCGACGTCGATCTCGATAGAAAAGGAGGAGAAAACGTTGGAGACATTATTAACTCTTCCAGTTGGAAGGCTAAGCATACTTGCCGGAAAATTAGCAGGTTCAGTGGTTGTAGCTGCGGCGGGGGCTCTCGCAGCGATGATCGGCGTCAACTTTTACACGGTCTCCATCTTCAGTTTTGTGCCTGCCGATTCTGTTGATCTGGCGGCGTTGGGGCTTACTCTTTCCCCACTTGCCTATCTTCTTGTCGGGGCTACCATGTTTGTGACGATTATTTCAGCGTTGGCGCTTGCGATTTGTATAGCTGTCTTTTCGGAGAATGTTAGGGAGGCGCAGTCACTTATTGGGCCTTTCAGTCTCGTTGTGATTCTGCCTTCGCTGGTCTTGATGTTCGCCGATATCGATGTTCTGCCTTTCTATTTTCAGATAATTCTTTACTTGATGCCGTATACGCATTCAATATTGGCCTCGAAGGCTGCCTTTGTAGGAGACTATTTTATAATGTTCAGAAGCATAGCGTATGTCTCTCTGTTTACTCTAGCAGTTCTATACATAGCCGCGAAGATCTTTACAACTGAAAAAGTCATTACCGCCAGGCTTACATTAAGAAAACTGAAAATGAAACGATAAGAAAACAGAAAATCAACGCCGCATTAAATATTTTTCGAGATGATCATTCTTTATCCATGATCTTTGACTTTAAAAGTTACATCAAGAAAATGGAGAT
>CAZAVQ010000125.1:0-2521 GCA_964488635.1 uncultured Nitrososphaeria archaeon | reverse complement strand
AAACTTCTATGAAAGGGTTAGCGAAGCCGCATACCTCGGCATAAAATTGATCGTGGAAAATCTCCCAAAAGCGCTTGAGAACCCCAGAGACCTTGAATCTAGATATGCTCTGGGATTGGGTACTGATTTAGGCGGATATTGTATAATGATCGGGGGGACGAATGCCGGTCACTTGGGAAGCTTTTCCCTCGTCGATATACTACCCCACGGCAGGGCATGCGCGATCCTAAATCCCTACTATACCGTGCTCTTTGCGCCGGCTATCCAAGACCAGTTAAGGAGGGTAGCGGCAATATTCAAGGAGAATGGGTATCTCAAAGCGGATATAGAATCCCTTGAAGGAAGGGCACTCGCCGAGGCTGTAGCTAGGGCGATGATAGCTTTCGAAAAGCGGATAGGGTTCCCGACGACGCTGAGGGAGGCAGGTGCGGCTGAGAGGCATATCCAGAAGATGATTACCGCCGCAAAAGATCCGCAGCTGAAGATGAAGCTCCAGAACATGCCCATACCGATCGATCCGGATGCAGGGGATGTGGAGCGGTTGATGGAGCCGACGCTTTACGCCGCGTATACGGGTAACCTGGCGTTCATCCCGAAGATCGACTGAGAATAGGCTCCTCTGTTCTCAAGCAGGTTAAAGGGGAATCAATCTTAATTTTATAGTTCGCCTGGAGATAGCTTGTTGGGGGAGAAGCCTACGGATGTGGTCGTGGATAGGGCTTCGAGGCTAGAGGTCAAGGAGATAGCGAGACTTAGGAAAGCCGGTTACAGGATCGTTGGAAGGCACTCCGCGGTAAAGATATGTCATTGGACGAAATCCGTTCTCAGGGGAGGTAAAAACTGTTACAAGGGCTGGTATGGGATCCGGAGCCATAGATGTCTCCAGATGACCCCCTCTCTCCAATACTGCAACTTGATGTGCATCTTTTGCTGGAGACATCACACAATTAATAGGGTTGAGGTCTACTCGGGGGACTGGGACCCGCCCGAAGAGATCTTGGATGGGTTGATTAAAGAGCAGAGGCAGCTCCTCTCCGGATTTAAGGGCAACCCTAGGGTTGATAGGAGGTTATTCGATGAGGCCATGGATCCCAAGCACATGGCGATATCGCTCGACGGCGAACCGACGATGTATCCCTATTTGGGTGACCTCATCAAACTGGCTAAGAAGCGGGGGATGACCACGTTTTTGGTTACGAATGGGATGAACCCCGATGCCCTTAAAAGACTGTTGGAAGAGGACGCCATGCCCACCAATCTCTATATAAGCGTCTACGGACACGACGAGCAATTCCATCGACAGATTTGCAGGCCTCTAATTCCAGATAGCTGGGAGAGGCTCCTGGAGAGTTTGAGGATCATGAAAGAGTTCCAAGGATCGAGGAAAGTAATACGTCTGATAATGATCAAAGATTACACGATGCGGTATCCGGAAAAATATGCCGAATTGATTAAGCTCGCTGACCCGGATTTCGTCGAATGCAAGGGATATATGCACGTTGGAGAATCCCAGAAAAGGCTTAGGAAGGAGAATATGCCCACCTTAGGGGAGATACAGATCTTTGCGCGAAAGCTCTCCTCTGAACTGGGATATGAATACCTAGCAGAAGATTATCCAAGTAGGGTGAGCCTCCTAGCGAACCCCTTATCGAGATATTATGATGAGATTCGGGCAAGAATACTCAGGCAATCGAGCCACTGAGCCGCCCTCTAATCCTTCGCCAAGTCTCCTCTAATGCCTCAGGAATTACCTTTGTATCGGAGAGAACGGGCATGAAATTGGTGTCTCCGGTCCAACGCGGGACCACGTGGAAGTGGAAGTGATCCTCGACTCCAGCCCCGGCGCTTTTACCGAGATTTAATCCGATGTTGAAGCCGTCTGGGTTATATTCCTCCTTTAACGCTCTGATAGATCGCTTTAGGAGATCCATGATCTCGATCGATTCCTCCTCATTTAGATCGAGTAGGCTGCCAATATGCCGGTAAGGAGCGATCATGAGGTGACCATTATTGTAAGGATACCGATTGAGAATGACGAAACAAGTCCTACCCCTGAGAACTACGAGATTGCCCCTGTCATCGCTTTCTCTCGCCGCCCTGCATAAGAAGCATCCCTCATCTTTCTTGGAAGAGAAATTCTTTATGTAAGCCATCCTCCACGGAGCCCATAGAATCTTCATAATCTACCTCGTAAAGGGTCTTCATTGTGATAATTTAATTTTCCTCCCACTTTTCTTGACGCGGGAAAACGATTAATTTTCCGATGTCCACGTTTTTGAGTGGAGGATGGTTCTTGGAGATAAGGCAGGTCGATATTTCCGGTAAGAAGGACGTTAAGAGAGAGGCCGTAGCCAAGGGATTCATCAAGCTCAGATCCGACACGATTAAGAAGATTAGGAGCGGCGGACTCGAGAAAGGCGACCCGCTGCAGGTTGCGAGGATCGCGGGGATAAATGCCGCAAAACTCACGCCGTTTCTCTTCCCTCTATGTCATCCGCTAAGGCTCGAACAGGTGCTAATT
>CAZAVQ010000124.1:0-2532 GCA_964488635.1 uncultured Nitrososphaeria archaeon | reverse complement strand
TAGAAGTTTTTCCCAGACGCGCCCATCCAAACCTCCCAGCAGTGGGAAACCCCGTCGAGCGCGCCGTCCTTGGTCAGCTCAGCGGAAGCCGTTACAGTCACGTCGTACTGGAAGACCGCTTTACGCGGGATGATCGCTTCATCTACTATAAGCTTCTTTTGGAAGCTTACCATATCCGTTACATTGGAATATTTCGTCAAATGGGCTGCCGAGCCGCTCGCCGTTTGAACCGCTAAAAGCGGTATCTGTTCTCCCGAGATTTCGGAGACCTTCCCGACGCCGAAGTAATCTTCCAAGATCCCTCCACGTGAAGTTAATACCATCGCGGCCTTAGATCCATCTAAGCAGCTCCCACCACCCACCGCCAAAACGAAATCCCACCCTAGTCTCAAAAGTTGGTAAGCAATCCTGTAGACATCTTCTTTTGGGGTATTGGGTCTGGCGCCGTCAATCACCCCGACAACCGTTATACCCGACTTCTCCAGCTCCTCGGTGATTTTCTTTAGGAGACCAGTCTTCTTCGCTGTGAGCCCGCTTATTATGGCGACGCGTTTTCCCAATTCAGAAGAATAGTCTCCCAGTTTCTGTAGGGCGTTGCCGCCAAAGGCATAGTCATCGCCCTTGAACTCTTTTAACAATTCTTCGGCTCTATGGAAATCCTGTTCAGGCATTTCTGGGTAATGTTTACATGTTCCAATATTATAAGATTTTGAACATGCGTAGAAGATTCACTTTATTCTTCCAAGTGCTTTGTAGAGCCTTCTTTCGGCTTTAACGAGGCCGCTTTCTTTATGAGCCTTTAGGAGCCTATTCGAGACGATTGATCCTGAAGCTTTTTCTTGAGAGAACTCCTTTGCAAATTGACCGACCCAGATTTCCTCCGCCTCTTTCTTTGCGATATCCTTCACTAGGTGAAGATACCGCTGGATTCTGGTTAGTTGGCCGTATTGACTCGTCTTGGAGTGGTATTTCAACTGCTCGATTAACCCCTCCTCCGCCATGGCCTTCGCACCCTCGGCCAGTTCTCCGGACGCATAAAGTTCCAGAATCGCCGCCTCCGGAGACACCCCATAATCCTTTGTCGCTATTTCGAAAGACGCTATCATGGCCGCTATTAATAGCGGAATATGGACGTGCTCGCTGAGCAAATCGAGTAACGTTTCTTCGTCAAAGGAGGATCTAACCGCGACGCCTCCAGGCAATCCTATAGCCCCTATTCCCTTGGCGAGCGACTTTGCGTATTCCCATGCTTTGCCGGAAACATCTTGGGCGACCCCGAGTAGAACCGGATAACCCTTTTTCTGTTTATGGAGATCCAATATGCCCCATGCGAACATCCTCGGAGCGACCATTATCACGTCCGTATTCGGCGGCGGCGCGATTAAGCCATAGGTTATGTTGTATCCTGAGGCAAAATCCAAGATAAAATGCTCTTTCTTCCTAATTTCGGGATCGATTTTCTCATAATATACCTCAGGAGCGACCTCGTCGGGAAGCAGTAACAAGGCTAAATCGGATAACTTCACGGCATCCTCAATATCATAAACTTCGAAGCCATCCTTTGCGGCTCTTTCCCGGTATTCGTCTCGAATATTGCCCACGATTACGTTTAGCCCATTTTCCCTTAAAATCGTCGCTTGGGCCCTGCCTTGATTCCCATAGCCTATAACTGCTATTTTCTTTTTCTTGATTAGATCTAGATCTCCATCAAAGAAGAAAACTTCGTTCACTTGACTCATTTCATCGGAAACCCATCACGGCATGATATATTTCTTCGGAATGAATACTCTAATCCTGTGCAGATCTTAATGAGAATATTTCTTCGAGGAGCCTCTTCGTTGACGCCACTATTATTCCAAACCGGGCATTCGTCGTTAATGGTGCTTCAGCACCTCCCATCAACGCGTACTCTCCTCCAGCCCATTTTACCAGGTTCGCGGATGCGCAGAAATCCATGATCTTTAAATCGCGGGATATGCATACGAATGCGTCAGCTTTTCCTTCGAGGATGTATGCGATTTCTAGGCTTGCCGCGGCGAAGAACCTCGCATGTCTTGCCTTTGTTATTATTTTCGTGCACCAATCCCTCGGATCCACTCCATTCTCACTCGTTTTCTTTAGATTTGAGAGATCCGCGAATACCAAAGCATTTTCCAGAGACACATCTCTATTCATTGACGGCGGATTCCCCTCTATCGTTACGCCGCGTTCCCTCTCTCCTAAGTAAATCTTCCCCGTTTGGTGGTCTATTATCCCAGCCGCGATGACGTCACCCATCTTAGGGGATTTCGCCACGGCTATCGATGACGCGTAAAAGGGCAGCCCGCGAGAGGCGTTTGTGGATCCATCGACGGGGTCTACTAGGACGTAAAAATCAGGATCCTTACATGGAATTTCGCCTACTTCCTCTGAAATGATGTAAACTTTGTCCAGATTATCTCTGATAACATCTATTATCGCCTTCTCGGTTAAGACGTCAAATTTCCGCGAATAATCCCCAAACCCTCCCTTTCCCTCGATCTCCGTGAGCCC
>CAZAVQ010000123.1:0-2537 GCA_964488635.1 uncultured Nitrososphaeria archaeon | reverse complement strand
CGAGGATCGTTCGGAGTCAGCTCATGAACCTGCCTGTGATGAAGGGAGACATAGTCGTAGTCCCGGTTCTCGGAATGGGGATAGAACTCAAGGTCACCTCCACCAGCCCCTCAAACGTCGTGATAGTAACCGAGAACACCGTGATAGAGGTGAGCACGACCCCGGTTAAGCGCATCGAGGAAGTCGGCGGGGTAACCTACGAGGACATAGGAGGACTCCACGAAGAACTCCAGAGGATAAGGGAGATGGTTGAGCTGCCGCTGAAACACCCAGAACTATTCCGCCATCTCGGAATCGACCCGCCGAAAGGCGTAATCCTCTGGGGTCCACCCGGATGCGGAAAGACCTTGATAGCGAAGGCGATCGCGAATGAGACCGGTGCGCACTTCATCTCGATAAACGGCCCTGAGATAATGAGCAAGTTTTATGGTGAGAGCGAGGCCAGGCTAAGAGAAATATTCAAGGAAGCCGAGGAAAACGCTCCGAGCATCATATTCATCGACGAACTAGACGCGATCGCGCCAAAAAGAAGCGAGGTCACAGGGGAGGTTGAAAGAAGGGTTGTCTCCCAGCTGCTCGCCCTGATGGATGGTTTGAAGACCCGTGGCCAGGTAATAGTGATAGGGGCGACGAACAGAATTGACGCGATAGACCCCGCGCTGAGGAGGCCGGGAAGATTCGACCGAGAGATCAGGATCGGGGTCCCAGACAGGAATGGGAGGAAGGAGATATTCCAGATCCACACTAGGAGGATGCCTCTAGGGGATGACGTCGACCTAGACGAGCTAGCAAACATAACCCACGGATTCACCGGCGCAGACATCGCCGCCCTATGCAGGGAGGCTGCTATGAGCGCCTTGAGGAGGTTCCTTCCGAAAATAGATCTGGAGAAAGACGTTATCCCAACCGAGGTCTTAGAGCAGCTTAAGGTGACCCGGGAAGACTTCGCGAACGCCATGAAGCTCGTCCAGCCGTCGGCGCTGAGAGAAGTGGTTTTGGAGATCCCGAACGTGGGGTGGGAGGACGTAGGAGACTTAGAGAGGGTTAAGCAGGAGCTAAAGGAGGCGGTTGAGTGGCCGCTGAAGTACCCCGATGTCTTCAAGAGGCTTGGGATAAGGCCTCCGAGGGGAATACTCCTCTACGGGCCGCCCGGAACCGGGAAAACCCTCTTAGCCAAAGCCGTCGCGACTGAGAGCGAGGCGAACTTCATCTCAGTCAAGGGACCCGAGGTCCTGAGCAAATGGGTAGGAGAATCAGAGAAAGCAATAAGAGAAATATTCAGAAAAGCGCGTGAGGCCTCGCCGTGCATAGTCTTCTTCGACGAGCTAGATGCGATCGCCCCGAGAAGGGGGATGCACACCGACGCCGGCGTAACCGATCGGATCGTGAACCAGCTCCTAACCGAGATGGATGGAATCCAGATCCTGAAGGACGTGGTCGTCATAGGCGCCACGAATAGGCCGGACATCCTCGACCCAGGGCTCCTCAGACCCGGGAGATTCGATCGCGTAATTTATGTCCCGCCTCCGGACGTAGAGGGACGATACCAGATCCTCCAGATACACACAAGGGATATGCCGCTCGCCGACGACGTCGACCTCAGGAAGATCGCCGAATTAACCGAGGGATACACCGGGGCGGATCTCGAAGCGGTCTGCAGGGAAGCCGCCCTTACCGCGGCCAGGGAGAACATAAACATCGACAAGGTCTATATGAGGCACTTCATGGCGGCGTTGGAGAGGGTGAAGCCGAGTATAGCGCCGGAGCAGAGGAGGGAATACGAGAAGATACTCAGCGAGTTCAAGAAGTCGTTGGCCTACATCTCCTAAGGCGAAAACACGGGTAACCCCGCCCTCTTTAAAACATCTACGAACCTCGCCGCGTCCTCGGCCATCGCCACGTTATTGAAGAGCACGTAAACCTTTTCTTTTCCTCCTTTAAGCATGGTATTGACCATTTCTTTAAGTCTCTCGAGATCCCGATCCGTGTACTTGTACCTATAATTCACTTCTTTCCCACCGATTCCATGTAGCCGAAAATATGCCATAGGATGTTCAGAGACGGGTTTGGATCTAAACGGATCGACCACGTGAACTAGGTCATGTCTATCGCATAGCTTCTTGACCGCGTCGAGGTGTTCCCTCCAAGTACCCCTAGGCTCCCAGCCTATCAAGATGCGATCTCTCTTAATGGTTGAAAAGAATCGATCCGCGTTTGAGAAGTTTTCAGGACTATAGCCGAAGGCCGCCGGAGTCTGAATCACGCATACCTCGGCCTTCATAGCTCGACATATTTCCAAGATCTTCTCCCAAGCCTCATAATTTTCTCGGGTGGGTTTTAGGAAGCCGTAGCGATCAGCGCTCGTTTTGGGAATTTTCACGCCCGCCCTCCTCCAAGTGGGGCTCGATGGCGGATGAGTTATCGCCTGCCAAGCCTTCATGCAGAACTTGAAATCGCCGGGGGCTTCATTCAACCATTTAGAGACTGTCTGCGGCCTGGGAAGCTTGTAAAAGGTTTCCTGAACCTCGACCACAGCG
>CAZAVQ010000122.1:0-2546 GCA_964488635.1 uncultured Nitrososphaeria archaeon | reverse complement strand
CATAATCAGCGAGGAGGCCGCGGCACTGATCGCGAGCATCGGAATGGTTTATTCGGCGAACATGGGAGACGACTACGCGATGTTTGAGCCAGCGCATGGAAGCGCTCCAAAGTATAAGGGCATGAACAAGGTTAATCCAACGGCGACTATCCTCTCCATGGCCTGGATGCTGGGATATCTCGGAGAGAAGGACGAGATGGACGCTATCTTCAAGGCTGTCGAAGAAGTCATCGCCGAGGGAAGACACGTGACCTATGATCTCGGAGGAAACGCGTCAACCTCAGAGATGGCGGGCGCCGTCGCCGAGAGGGCTAAGGCGATTATCGAGGAAGGTCGATAGTTCTAGATTTTCTTCACCCTAACCGTTACCTCTTCGCCGTCCTCCACCTTTCCGAGGTTTTCCAGTCCCTCGGTTACCCTGCCAAGCGGCTTCACATCGCTATAGGCCACGGGCTTATCCCCTTTACTCACCGGGGTCGGGCCGAAGAATAGGCAGAGGCTGTTTCCCTCGGGCCAGTAAGCGACCTCCCCTATCTCCATTAGAGTGCGTTCTCCACGGAGCCGAAGCTTTATGGGGAGTTCAAAGTAGATCTCTTCTCCCCACCGATTAGCCTCCGACTTGAATGGGGACTTTTCCACGAGCTTCTCCAGCTCCGGGATTTCGCCGAGGACGCAGGTGGCCTTTACGCCGCCGCTGAACTCCAATTCAGCTCTATACGGCATAGGTTTTCGAATAGAGCTTTGTTTTCAAGCGTTTTTAAGTTTTAGCGCGAAATCCTTAATCTCCTGGACGACCTGTTTAGGTGCTTCTGAGTGCGGTGAGTGGCCGGCGCCCTCTATGACGACGAACTTACTACCCGATATCGCTTGATTCAGCCTGACCCCATCCTCTAGAGGGGTGAGTTTATCGTCGGAGCCCCAGATAATCAGGGTTGGGATACGGATTTCCTTGAGGTCTTCGGGTGAAAGGGTTTTTGAAATCGAGTCGAGGGATGAGAGATAGGCTCTTAGGAACCCCGGGTCTTCCAGCATCCGCAGCGATTCCCTTAAACGTGCTTCATCTAGGATTCCCAGCCTCCCCAACACGCAGTCGCGATAGAATTTCTTTAACCGCTCCATGTTCCATCGATCGCCCATGTATTCTCTGATCTTTTTTGCGGGAGTCTCGCTCATCCCCGCGGCATCGATCAAAACCATCCCCACGATCTTCTCCCGGCACTTTCGATAAGTCTTTATCGAGATCATCCCGCCCATGGAGTGGCCTACCAAGATCGCCGGATGAAATCCCGTGAACTCCATGAATCGGCATACGAACTCGGCGAAATAATCCACAGTATATTGAAGTGGGGGTTTATCTGATTGGCCGCATCCCGGTAGGTCGACCGCGATTACGTGGAAGCTCTGGGAGAATTCGTCGAATACCTCCACCCAGCTCTCAATAGATCCCGCGAGCCCGTGGATCAGCAGTAGTTTAGGCGCCTCGGCGTCGCCGGACTCTTTGTAGCGGATTCTTAGGTCTTGGATCTGGAGGAATTTCTCGGCCATGAGACCCGCCGCCTATTTCTCTCGCTAGTTGCTGATAAGTCTTGTCGCATGTAATGTTTCAACGGAAACCTTGAAAGGATAACGCTTAAGGTTCGGGAACTAGGATTGGTGAACGTGGAATCGAGGAGTAAGCGGCTTGAAGCCCTAAGAAGGGAAGTTGAGAACTGTAGGAAGTGCCCGTTATGGAGGACTCGCAGGAACCCGGTCTTCGGCGAGGGCCCACCTGATGCAGAGGTGATGCTAATTGGACTTGGCCCTGGGAGACAGGAGGACCTCCAAGGTAGACCGTTTGTCGGCGCCGCGGGGAAGTTTCTGGATCAGCTTCTACAGGTCGCGGGTTTGAGTAGGGAGGAAGTTTACATAACGAATGTGATGAAATGCTTTCTCCCAGAGAATAGGGCCACGGATGACCAGATAAGGACGTGCACACAGTATCTCGACCAACAGATAGAGATAATCCACCCGAGGATCATCATTACCCTTGGAAATGTGGCGACGAGCTACGTCTTCGGGAAATTTGGGTTAAAGCCAGATGCCATGGAGAAAATCCACGGAAAAGTCTTCGAGATCTCCACCCTCATCTTCCAAGCACACTTAATCCCGATGTATCACCCGGCATCCGCGTTGAGGAATCCGCCGCTGAGGGGGACGCTGATCGAGGATTGGAGGGAGTTCGGCCGGAGGCTGAGGGAGCTGAGGGCTACGTGAAAACTTAATTAGGGCTAGTTGCCGAAGCATTAGAGATGAAAGTTAGGGTAAAGTTCTTCGCCATGCTAAGGGAGCTCGTGGGGGTCGGGGAAGAAGAATATGAAGTGGAACCTGGGACGACCGTCCGCGACCTCTTACTCGAACAGGTCCCGCGGAAACACGGCAACATTTCAGATCTATGGAGGAGGAAGGTCTCAGATTTACTCCACGAGCGACATGGAATCTACATGGTAATCGTCAACGGCTATCGGGCCGATCTTAGCCAAGAGCTTAGAGACGGGGATGTGATCGCG
>CAZAVQ010000121.1:0-2565 GCA_964488635.1 uncultured Nitrososphaeria archaeon | reverse complement strand
TAACTCTGGTGACGTAATCTCTTAAATTCAATTACTCTTCACCTTTTGTAAACTTCTCAAAAGTTATAATATTTTTACTTAAGCAATTAACTATCATCAGCGCGTCATAGTAGGCAGAAAACTTTATAACTTTTCAGAGGTGTTTATGCGCGCTATGGCGATCTGGATCGTGCGGGATTATGATCGATGTAGCGGATGCCGGCTATGTGAGATAGAGTGTTCGTTGAAGCATGAGGGGCGGATCTGGCCAGAGGCGTCGAGGATCAGGATCTTTGAGCTCGTCCCGGGGATAAACATCCCCCACCTGTGTTCTCAGTGCTCCGATACGCCGTGCGTGAAGGCGTGTCCGAAGAACGCCCTCTACGTCGACGAGGACACTGGAGCCATCAAGGTCAGGGTAGAAGACTGCATAGAATGCGGGCTCTGCATAGAGGCTTGTCCGGCTAAGATTCCCAGATTAGTTCCTGGAAAGAAGGGGGTCTTAATCTGCGACCTATGCGACGGCGACCCTGCCTGTGTTAAGGTCTGCAACGAATTCGGATATAATGCCCTGAAGGTCGTGGCAAGAGACGATGTCAACTATGAGTACAGCGTGTACAGAAGACATCCCGAAGAGATTACCAAAGATATGGTGAAGAAGATTTACAGGCTTGAACCGGAGGAGGTGATCTAGGATGCCATATGGGTTCACGGGAAGACTCCTAGAAGTTGATTTGAGTTCCGAGAAGACGCGGGCGGTCGAACTAAAGGAGGAGACCTTGAGGAAGTTCATCGGAGGAAGGGGGCTCGGCGCCTGGCTACTCTGGGAGAGGCTCGGAGACAAATGGGAGAACGTGGATCCGCTATCTCCTGAAAACCTGCTCATGTTCCTGACGGGGCCTATGACCGGATACTATCCAGGAGGTAGGATATGTGTAACTGGAAAGTCGCCGCTCAGCAATGGCGTCGTCGGCTCAACGGTTGGAACCGAGCTCGGATTAGAGCTTAAGTCATGTGGATATGATGGCATAATCTTTAGTGGGAAAGCGAGTTCTCCCGTTTACTTGTTCATAAATGACGACAAAATCGAATTAAGGGACGCGTCAAAGTTATGGGGCAAAGGTGGAAGAGAAACTCTCAGGGAAATCCTCAGAGAGACTTGGGGAGAATTCAAGGAGAAAGATAGGTTGAAGGGATTGCCCAAAGAGCCGGCCGTGCTTTATATTGGACCCGCCGGAGAAAAGCTGGTCAGGGTGGCCGCGGTCATCGCCAAGTGGACTCACGCAGCGGGCTATGGGGGATACGGCGCCGTGATGGGTTCTAAGAACCTGAAGGCGGTCGTCGTTAAGGGGTCGAAGCCGCTTCCGGAGGTCGCGGACTTAACGAAATACCGTGAGCTGCTTTCGAAGGCTAGAAAGATATTGCTAGACTGGACTTACATGAGAGTTTGGGGAACGGGTTACGGCGGATATGCCGTGGGGGCGAAGACGAGTTCGGAGCCCGTGAAGAACTGGCAGGAAGAATGGCATGACCGAAAAGAATACTCCCAGTCGAACTTCGAGTCAAGGCTTTGGGTGAAGCGTTTCTTATCAGATTACGGGTGTCCAACAAGCTGTCTAAAGATAAGCCGTCTAATAAGGGGAGACGAGGTCGCCATAACCGATTGCCCCGACTACGAGCTACAGGCATACCTCGGAACGAACCTCGGGATCTTCAGCCCAGAAGACGCTGTATACCTCGCATACCTCGCAGACGAACTTGGATTTGATGGGATAAACCTCGGCAACGTCCTAGGGTTCGCGGCGGAGCTCTACCAGAGGGGCATACTCACGAAGGATGACCTCGGATTTGAATTGAAGTGGGGAGACTGCGACTCCTTCGCAAAACTGATGAAGACGATAGCGCTCAGGGAGGGGGTAGGTGAGATTCTAGCCGAGGGAACCTTCAGGGCGATGAGAAAACTGTCGGAGCTGAAGAAAGCCGACCTGAGCAAATATGCGGTGTGCGCAAAGGGGATAGGTCTAGGTGCCCACGGGGTCCGCAGCAAAAAGGACTATCCATCGGTAATAGGTTACGCGGTCTCAACCCAGGGAGGAGACCACACCTCGATCCCATCACCATATCCGCAGTTCAGCGAAAGCTGGTTCGCATTCTACGACAGCGCCGTGATCTGCGCATTTAACTCCTACTTCGTCGGGGACAAGGCGTTAATAGACTTTCTAAACGTCGTGACGGGATGGAACATAACCGTTGAAGAATGGAACAATGAAATCTTGAAGAGGATCTTAAACGTTCAAAGGACGTTGCTCTTATTGGGCGGTCCAGACGTCACGTGGGATCCGCGGAAAGACGATGACCTGCCTCCGAGGTTCTACGAGCCCCTTCCAAGCGGTCCATTTAAGGGAGCTAAGGCCTCAAAAGAAGAGGTTGAGAAAGAGAAAAAGGAGTACTATAAACAGATGGGCTGGGATGAGAACGGCATCCCGAGAAAAGAGGAGCTGGAAAGGCTTGGAATTAAAGAGCTCGGCCCAGCTGTAGATAAAATAAAGCGTAAACTCAACCTATCCTGAAATTTCTTCTATATTT
>CAZAVQ010000120.1:0-2582 GCA_964488635.1 uncultured Nitrososphaeria archaeon | reverse complement strand
GGAGAAGTATTGAGATGCTGAGTTTTCTGCAGGTTGCGGGTCAGCAGGATTTGATCTCAGTCATCAGCAGCCTAATATGGATTCTCTTCATGATGATCTTCATCCTGTATCCGACGTTCTCGCAGCGGATCCAGCTCTCCTACATCCTCAGGGACTTGGAGCGGAGGCTTCAGAAGCTGAGGGTGATGAGAGACGAGGTTAGGAGGAAGACCGCTGAGACCTTGAAGAAGTATTCAGGCGACGGCATGAACGTGGATGAGGAGCTCGATAGGCTCCTATTATCCTTCATGATCACTCCCGAGTCAATGGATCCCTACGGCGTCGTCTACAAGCTCGAGCACCTCGTGAACACCTGGGAGGATACCTTCGAGGAGCATGTGAAGTCCATCTGCGTGAAAGCGGATGAGATATGGTCGAAGACGCTGACGAACCTAGTTGAGGTCGCGAGGGGCATGGACTACCTCTACAGGGTTGTGAGGCACTACTATCTGCTGGGAAAGAAGACCTCCAACATCTACGTAGTGCTCCAGATCCAGATGCTGATGCCCCAGCTCATGGAGATCGCCGAGGCATACCGACAAGCCTGCTACGCCTTCACCCAAGGCCAGCCCATAGGGGATGGAGTTGGAGTCCTGGCCGCCGCGAAACTCGTCGAGGGATTGGAGAAGAAGACCTATCAAGTCGCCAAGGACACGATAGTCCACGAACTCGATATGGATGGAAGGAAGATATTCGTCCTCAGGGCGGCGGGTCCGGGTGGAACCGTTGGGAAACCGGCAGACGGGGTGTTGAAGATCCTCGAATCCGAGGGAGAGAGAGTTAAGGCGATAATAATGATCGACGCGGGTCTGAAGCTTGAGGGAGAGGAGACCGGCAAGGTCGTCGAGGGAATAGGAGCAGCGATCGGCGGCATAGGCGTCGACAAATTCAAGATCGAGGAAGTCTCGAAGAAAAGGAATATACCGTTATACGCCTTCGTGATCTATCAGTCGATCGGGGAAGCGATCACCCCGATGAAGAAGAGTATAGCGAAGGCTGCCGAGGAGACTGCTGAAAAGGTGAAGAAACTTATCTCAAGCAAGGTCGAGGAAGGATTTTCCGTAATAGTCGCGGGAATAGGAAACACCGTTGGAATAGGAATTAGCTAGAAATGAGTTCGGGTAAGGAGGGTGTTCGAGATGTTCCCTCAGAGACGTGGGGTTAGACCGGTTCCCAAGCCATTAACCCACCTAAAGTGCTTGGAATGCGGCACCTTGAATTCGAGGCCGTTCAAGGAAGGGGACTACGTGTTTAAGGAAGTCGAGGAGAAGTGTCCGAAATGTGGCGCGAATAAGATGAAGATAATTGGGATCTACGTGGAGGACAAGGTAGCGAAGAAGGGAAAATCTTCCTAAAGCGTTTCTCACGTTATAACTTCGCAGCCATCCTCGGTAATCACCACCGTGTGTTCTGACTGGGCGACAGGCTGCCCCAATCGCTCGACTAAAACGGGGTATCCGTGAACCCTTCCGAGCTTAATTAATCGCTCGTGCATTTTCTCCGTCTTCTCATCGAAGCCTCTTATCCACCTTAGGGTATATGGTAAACCTTTAAACTTCTCCACTATGTATCTCAACAACTGTTGTTCTTCAGGCTTCAGCTTCCTAATCTTCAACTTACCCGGATTCGCCCTGAAAATCGTCGTCAACCTAGCTGAGATCACCTCGCCAGCCCCCCTCATCGTCGTGAGAAAGGGCTCAACTGCATAAACGTGGTTTACCTGGAGTTTTCCAGGAGCCGGTGCCGCGATGTTCGGGATCGTGAGGCCGGCGTGGAGCTCGTATCGCTTGATCTCGTGTCCCGTCAGATTCCTTATCGGCTTGAATCCGAGGCTGTTCGCGGTCTTCTGGATTATGAGACCTATCTTGGAGACGCTCACCCCTGGGGCCATGGTCTTTATGGCCTCGTGTAGAACAGCCCTAGATGCTTCGGCTAGGACCTCGAACTCGGGGCTGAGGGCGATGGTCGTCGCGGTATCCGCTATATAGCCGTCTAGGGAGACGCCTATGTCGACCTTAACTATGCTCTTCGGCGGTACAACGGTTTGGTCGCCGGGCGGTGAGGTGTAGTGGGCTGCCACCTCGTTTATTCCCACGTTACATGGGAAGGCGGGTTCAGCTCCGAGTTCTCTGATTCTCTCCTCAACGGTTTCACATATCTCGATCACCTTGATGCCTTCTCTGATTATCCTGTATGCTTCCTCTCGGACCTTCCTCGCTATGGCTCCGGCCTCTCTAAGCCTCTCTAGACCCCCCAACTCTCCCTCCTTTAGGCTTCGGAGATTTGTTTAAGGATTTCCCAACGTTTACGGAGGCTCCATCTTCTCCCTGCATCGATCGCATACGCGCTTCCCGCCGACCATGAAGAGCTTCTCGGTCTTCCTGCCGCAGATCGCGCACCGCGGCATCCCACACCCCCAGAGATGTGAAATGTCCTTGGAAAAAATAAGATTTATTCGCCTCAGATTCTTAATTTCCGAGATCGCGGCGTTTTAGATATATATCTAAGCGGCTAGATGGCAGACTTGACATGGGTGGGTATTT
>CAZAVQ010000119.1:0-2735 GCA_964488635.1 uncultured Nitrososphaeria archaeon | reverse complement strand
CGAGAAAAAGGCGGAGAGACCCGGGGGTCGGGGGTTCAAATCCCCCCGGGCCCGCTCATTCTATCGGATTTGTTTTTGGGAAAATTTTATTATTTTTAGGAGGTTTCGTGGTGTGATGCGTGGAGGGAGGGTCGAGGCCTTCTTTATTTCTCGCTTCTCTTCCTTCTGGGTTCTCTCATTATTGGAGTTGCTTATGCCCAGTCAGTCGATTGGGAGCATACTTGGGGAATGAGCGCGGAGGACTCTTCAACCGGTATCGCGGTTACCTCGGATTCCATCTATCTTTCGGGGAGAGCTCTTAATTCGATGGGTTATCCGGTAGCGGTTCTAATGAAATTCGATAAGGATGGGAATTTGATATGGGATCGAGTTTGGAGCTATGAGGCTGAGAGCGAGGCGGCAGACATTGCCGTGGATCAGAATGGAGATGTATACCTCGTTGGAACGAGTAAAACCTCAGCGGCGACTTACTACGCTTTCGTAGCGAAATTCGATTCATCGGGTAATCTTCTATGGGATAGGATTATAGAAAACGTTTCAGGCAGCGCCGTAGCTGTTGATGGTTCAGGAAACGTATATCTCATCGGTTATCCGACTGCCTCGATCGATGTCTTGATAGCTAAATTCGATTCAAGCGGCTCCCTGCTTTGGGCGAGAAGCTGGGGGACGGTCGGGGGCTACGAGTATCCCGGCGACGCGGTAGTTGACTCGGTGGGAAACATATACGTTACCGGGTGGACTAACGGCTTCGGGTTCAGCGATTACCACGCCTTTGTAACCAAATTTGATCCGTCTGGAAATCCTCTATGGGCCATTCTCTGGCAGGCTGGGACAAGGGATTACGGCAGAGGGCTGGCGATTAAAGGCGAATACATCTATGCGGCCTTCAAAATGTATATGAACGATTACGCCGCGGTAATAGCGAAGATCGATCGAGATGGGAATCTCCTATGGGACAGGTCTTGGAATGGGTCAGCCGATGATGGATGTGAGAGCGTAACGGTAAATCCCTCCGGCATAATATATCTCACGGGTTGGACGAAGAGCTTCGGAGCTGGCGGAGAAGATGCCTTCATAGCGGCCTTCACATCCTCAGGAAAATTACTTTGGGACATTGTTTGGGGAGGAGTTGATGACGATGAAGCCCGCGCCGTAGCAGCAGATACTACATCCATATACGTAACCGGTTCGACCAGAACCTCGAATCATTACTCATCGGATCCGGATGCCGTCATAGCCGATCCAGCGGCCTCAGTCACGAGTGTCTCAGCTACCGTAACCGATCTAACGATCTCTGTCTCAGATCCCAACGCCGCCACGTCGGATCCAAGTGCGGTTTTAGACGATGTCTTTGGAATCGACGCATTCATTTTACGAATTCGGTTTCAAGCCCCCGTAGGTGGGGAATTTTTGCCGTTTCCCAAGAAGGTCCATGGCGATGTATTCGGGACTTTGGTGTTGACGATTATTTTCCTATCAACTCTGGCGACGATCAAATACTGTGCCCTAAAGATGAAAGAACGGTAAGTCCAAAACGGTTACCATTAAATGACAAACTCTCCTCCTATATTAAATCCCCCTTCTCCGGCTCCCCGGGGGTTTGGTTAAATAGTGTGCCGAGCACTGAGGTTCGGGGTTATGGTCGGTAAGATAATTTCAAGCGAGGAGGTTTATCGGGGTAGGGCGATCTCCGTTAAACGCGAGGAGATACTCTTGCCTTCAGGGAAGAGAATTTACCGTGAAAGCGTCATCCACTGCGGCGCCTCCGCAATCCTCCCCCTCAAGGAGGACGGGAAAATAATCATGGTAAAACAATATAGACATCCAGTTGGAGAAGTTCTCCTAGAGATTCCCGCTGGAACCCTTAAACCCGGTGAAGATCCAAGAGTATGCGCCGCCAGGGAACTCGAAGAGGAGACGGGTTATCGTGCTGGAAATCTTGTTCACCTGGTAACCATCTATCCCAGCCCCGGATACAGTAGCGAGATCCTACACATCTACTTAGCCGAGAATCTAAAAAGGGGTCTTCAAGCTCCCGAAATAGACGAGGACATCTCGGTCGCGGAGATGACCCTCGATGACGTATTGAAAGGTATCGAGAATGGGGAGATTAAGGACTCTAAGACGATAACCGCAATTTTATACTACGTCATTTTCGTCGAGAAAAGTCGAGTTAAAAGATAGTTCCGTAAATAAAATCCTTTATCATTCAGGTCTCGGTCGAGAAGCTTTATTAAAAACCGTTATATCGATTTTTCGATCAATATGTATAAAGTAAGGATCACCGTGCTGAATAAGCTGAAGAATCCGGAGGCTTTTCGGGAATTCGGAAAGGATTTGGAAGAAGAATGTCCACTCTTTAAGATTGGCGACGAATTCATCAGCGAAAACGTCCAAAAGCCTGATGGATTCTGTAGCTGGGCGTGGGCGGATATCCAAAGAGATGTAGCTGTTTTGGCGTTGGGAGGTAACGCCCCTTGGATAAAGAAGAAGGGAACAATGATTTCTTGTTGTACCGATGGCTTGAGGCCCGTCGTGTTTAAGCTTGAACGAATAGAAGAATAATCGCAGAAATCTCCCTTTTTTCAATATTTTCATCTGAAATGTTCATATCCTCTCCTTTCTACGGTAACATACTTCCCGAACCACTTCACTTTGATCGTTTTCTCTTCGATCACTTTCCCTATCGGGATCAGGTTTCCTCCAATGCTCTTTACAGCTTTTACCGCATCTTC
>CAZAVQ010000118.1:0-2746 GCA_964488635.1 uncultured Nitrososphaeria archaeon | reverse complement strand
GACCTATGAAATACATGTCCACGCCATCGACGGATAGTATATCTTCTACGTTCTTAACGGCTTCTCTAGTCTCGATCTGCACCACTACCATGATCTCGTCGTTGGCGCACTGAGTATATTCGAGGATCTCCAAGCCGTATTTACAGGCCCTACGGGGGCCGAAGCCCCTTATCCCTTTAGGAGGATATTTTGCGGCGTTTACAACGGTTATCGCATCCTGCTTAGTATTAACGTGTGGAACGACTAATCCGTAAATCCCGACGTCAAGCGCCCTCTTTATCGCTATGTAGTCCGTTCCCGGAACTCTCACCATTGGGATGCAAGATGTGGATGCTGAGGAGATCGCCTGAACGATGTGCTGAAGCATCCAGTAGTCTATTGGAGAATGTTCCATGTCTATCAATAGGAAATCAAATCCCATCAGCCCCATTATCTCAGCAATATCGGGATGCCCTATCGTTATCCAAGCCCCAAATGAGGGTTCTCCTCTAGAAATCTTTTCTTTGACGTAATTCTTCATCATAGTGGGTCCTCTATAGGAGGAGGAGGGAAAATATATACCGTATCATCCTCAAACAGAGCCGCAAACTAGTAAACAATTTAGATAAAGTCTTAAATTCCATTTTGGAATTCTTAGGATGAGGGAGCGTTATGAAGGAAATCCGAGATTATGTTACATCGATTGTCTCCAATCTAGTTAAAATAAAGTCTGAGAATCCTCCGGGCAACGAGGTTGAGGCCGCCGAGTACGCGGTAGAAGAGATGAGGAAGCTGGGGCTTGAGGCCTGGGTCGATGAATTCGCGGAGAAACGCGCAAACGCCGTGGGGTCATTTAAGCGGGGTGAGGGACCTACCCTACTCCTCATAACTCATTTAGATGTCGTTCCAGCAGGCGATGAGGAGCTTTGGAGTATTCCACCATTCTCTGGGCTGGTCAAGGACGATCGAATCTATGGTAGGGGGTCAGCGGATGCCAAGGGCTGCTTCGGGGCCATGATCGGAGCGCTTAAGATCTTGGCGGAGGAAAATTGGCCGATTAATGGGCAGATAATCTTGGCGGCGGTCGGTGACGAGGAGAGAGGCGGAGGAGGGGTTAAGAGATTCTTGGCGCAGGGGAATAGGGTTGACTATGCCGTAGTCGGTGAGCCCACGAGCCTCGAGGTGTGTTTCGCCCATAAGGGCCGCGCCGAACTGTTGATAAAATTCCTCGGAAAGCCGGCTCACGCGAGCCAGCCATTTCAGGGAGTAAACGCCATCTATGCTGCTTCGGATTTCGCTTTGAAGATTGAGAGATTGGCCGAGAGGTTGAGGAAGAAGCGGACGGCGATGGGTTATCCTACCATAGCCTTAACGATCATGGGTGGTGGCGTGAAATCGAACATCATACCCGAGAGCTGCGCCGTGACCCTCGATCGGAGACTCTTACCTTTTGAAGATTCTGAGAAGGCGATAGAGGAAGTTAGGAAACTCGCGGAGAAATCGGCTAAGGCTAGGAGGGCGAGGGTGGAGTTCGAGGTCCACCACTACGTTGCGGCAGCAGAGACTGATCGTAAATCGAGAATCGTGACAGCCGGCTTGAAAGCGGTCTCAAAGGTCTTGGGTAAAAAGGCGAGGGCGAAACTCTTCCAAGCCACCTGTGACATGTCCTTCCTAGTTCACGACGGAAATATACCGACGATTATCTTAGGCCCGGGAGACCTGAAGCAGGCGCACGTCGTCGATGAGTGGGTGCCAATAGACGAACTCGTGAAGGGAAGCATGATTTATCGCGAAATCGCGTCCGAAATACTGAGGACCGAGGGATAACGATATAACACCACCTATTTTCTTTTCAGACCTATACCCCTTATCCTCACCACGGCGGGTTCCCCGAGCTTTCCCGAGACCTCCGCCTCAGCTCCGCTGAGAAGCTTACATAATTCTATGCTGGTTACCGTGTGAGAGGTTAGCTCGGAGACCATATATTCGGAGAGACCATCCGCGAGAGAGGCCCAGATCACCAGCTGATCACCCAGATGCTTGTCAACAGCCGCGCCTGAATCTATCTGCCTGAGGAGCCCTTTTACGGCATCCTCGGCGACTTTCTCCGCCGGAACGCCTATCTTTCCTAAATTGTCGGAGCCTAAGAGCGCACCTGAAGTCAGCTCCGCGACTAGGATTATCCCGCATCCCGGATCGAATGAGCACGCCTTATCGCCTGGCTGTAAGACTTGTTTCTCGATTGCCACCTCGAACCCATGTTTCCTGAGAAGCCGTTCGGCGGTTGCGGCCATGCGGTCAACTATATGTGTCGGAAGCCTACAGCTATAGCTGAGACCTCGGATTATCTTCACGTCGCCTCCTTCTAGGAGCTTTATCGGTTTAAGCTGATCCACGGGCGTGGACCTGGCCCTGACAACGCCGCCTCCCCTCGGATAGAATCCCCTCCTCAGGAGATCTATCTCAAATCTACAGCCCATTCTCGACAGGATTGGCAGAAGCACCATAGTGAAATACTCCAGGGGTGGGGCCATGGGGTTATTCGTCCCTCCCCTCACCTCGACCTCAACAGGGCCGCGGCTGAAGGCCATAGCCGGCATAAGGCTCTGAAGCATCAGGGTTGTGCTTCCAGCGGTTCCGGCGTCGAATGAAAGCCTGCCGCCCCCGAGCCTCCTCGGCCTAAACGTTATCTCCATAGACCCAACCCTTAATCCCGAGACCTCCGCCGATGAGAGGGCGGCGACGGCCTTTACCCCGGTTAGGTGTT
>CAZAVQ010000117.1:0-2749 GCA_964488635.1 uncultured Nitrososphaeria archaeon | reverse complement strand
CAGAAGAGACATCACCCCGGAGATCGAATCAAAGCTCAGAAAGACCATAGAATACATCAGGGAGAGAATGAATTATTATGACAAGGTAATAGATTCCGAACCAAGTCTGCTGGGGAGATTGCAAGGGGTCGGTGTATTGAAATCCGCGGATGCGATAAGCCTCGGAACAGTTGGCCCGCATCTCAGGGCTTCTGGCGTCAAGCACGATGTCCGACTCGATGACCCGTATAGCGGCCACGACGAGGTCCCATTCAACGTGGTAACCTATGATACGTGCGACTGCTATGGGAGGGTGAAGGTGAGGATGGATGAGGTATTGGAGAGCCTCAGCATGATCTCCTATGCCCTCGATAATCTTCCCTCGGGAGACTATAGGCTAAAGATATCGCCCTTCTTCAAGGCGCCTGAAGGAGAGTCACTTAGCAGGGTGGAGGCTCCGAGAGGAGAGCTCGTCCACTATTCGATATCCAATGGCGGGACGAACCCGTATAGATACAAGGTTAGAACCCCGACTTTGGCGAACCTTCTCTCAGTCGCTGTCATGCTCAAGAGCAAAGGCGACTACGAGGTGTATATCGCCGATGTGCCCGCGATCCTAGGTGGAATCGATCCATGTATATGCTGTACCGCTAGGGTGATAATCACCGATGAAGTGAAGAAGAAGCGCAAGGTCACGACCCTAACGGAGCTGGAGAGATATGCCCGTGAAAGGGGGGTGAAGAGGAAATGATCTGGAAGGTCTTAGAGGCCCTGATCTTCCCGGGCGCCGTATTCATCCTAACGATATCATTATTCTATGAATGGATCGATAGAAAACTCTATGCAAGACTCCAGAACAGGGTCGGCCCACATCTCGCAGGCCCCTTCGGCCTATTTCAGCCCGCCGCAGACTTCATCAAACTCCTATCAAAGGAAGACATAATTCCCGCGGCCGCTGATAGATTCCTATTCACATTCACGCCGATCCTCGCCCCAACGTTGATCTTACTCGGATGCATGTTCCTCCCAGTCGCGGGTCTAAACGGCATAGTGTCATTCAATGGAGACCTGATAGTGATAATCGCGTTGATGTCTTTTTGCACGATAATAATATACCTCGCTGGTGAGGGGTCTAATAACAGATTCGCGTCAATCGGGGCCACTAGGGCCGCATTACAGCTAATCGGCTACGAGATCCCCTTGACCCTAGCATTATTATGCGCCGCGATTTCAACGGGTTCCCTGAGTCTCCGGGGGATAGTCGAGGCCCAAATGACGAATGGTACTTGGTTGATCGCTGGCCCACAGCTAATCGGCTTCGCGATTTTCGTCGTGGCCTCGCAGGCCGAGATGGAGCGCATTCCCTTCGATATCCCAGAGGCCGAACAGGAGATAGTCGCGGGCTGGTCTGTCGAATATACCGGCCGGAGGCTCGGCCTCTTCAGGCTTACAAAGGACTTAGAGTTGTTCCTGTTATCGGGGTTAGGCGCAACCCTCTTCCTAGGAGGCCCGCTTGGGCCGCTGATCCCGGGGCTTGAACCGCTGCTTCACACGATATACTTCTTAGTGAAGTCGGTGATAGTCCTAATAGTATTCACGCTTGTAAGAACCGTTTTTGCCAGACTGAGGATCGATCAGATGATCTCCTTCTCATGGAAGTATCTCATGCCCATGGCGATCTTCTTAGTGATAATAACGGAGGTGATCGCCTAACCGTGAAGATCCCGGGATACTTCCTAGCCGAGGCCCTTAGAAACCTCTTCAAGAAGAGGGCGACAATCCTCTATCCATACCGCGAGGTCAACAAAGTCCACCTCCCAGAAGGATTCAGGGGAAAGATAGAATTCGACAGATCGAAATGCATCGGATGCCAGCTATGCTTCAGGGTCTGCCCCGCGAAGGCCATAAAGATAATCGAGGATGAGAAGGGGAAGAGGCCCGTGTTCTTTATTTACCGCTGTATTTACTGTGGACAATGCGCGGAGGTATGTCCTACCAAGGCGATTACGCTGGGTAAAGCATTCGAGAATATCGCGCTTAAGAAGGAGGATTTGGAGGTGAGATGATGGACGTACACGTGGTATTGATAGTGCTTTTGACGATATTCTCGATCCTCGCCGTAGAATTAAAGGAGCTGCTCAAGGCGATCCTAGCGTTCACCGGGGTAAACATAGTCCTCTCCGCCATATTCTATCTATTGGGAGCGCCTTATCTAGCCGTCTTCCAGCTGTTGATCTACGCGGGGGCAGTCACCGTGCTCTTCTTAGCAGCTTTACACGCAGGTGAGGAGAGGGGTGAGTGAGGTGGACGCAACCAAGATCACAGCGATCATAATATCCATAATCCTCGTCGGAATACTCCTATATTATTCCCCGAGAATCATAGACAGCCTCAGGATAACGAGTCTCCCGCTGACCAGCATCGAGGAGAACCCCCAGTTCCTCTGGTCCAATCGGGGACTTGACCTCTTAATTCAGGCATTCATAATTCTTGCCGCCGCTGCGGCGATATCTGCTCAATTCAGGAGAGAGGAGCGTGTTTCGGGAGGTGAGGAAGAGTGATGCTGCATGAACTATATTTCGCGGCATCCCTCATCCTAATAGTAGTCGGGATATACGCCATAATGTCAAAGCGGAATATCGTGAGGATAGTGATAGGCCTAGAGCTCCTGACCCTCGGAGTTAACCTAACGATAGCGACGATGGGGCTGAGGATAATCGGCGGCTCCACGTCGGTGGACGCATTAGCTCAAAGTATGGTCGCTATCTCG
>CAZAVQ010000116.1:0-2795 GCA_964488635.1 uncultured Nitrososphaeria archaeon | reverse complement strand
CCTTGGCCGAGGCATAGAGTCTCTCAATGTGTTCCCTCAGCTTGAATACGACGCCATTATAGGCCCTGATCCCCTCGAAGACGCCGTCGCCGTATAGTAAGCCGTGGTCGTAGACCGAGACCGAGGCCTGGCTCTTCGGATAGAATTCGCCGTTTATGTATATTAATGGCTCCTCCCGTCTCATGCGGCTTCTGGTTAAAGGATCTAAGATAAAGGTTTCGAGGAGCAAGAGGGAGCCGTAAGCTTTTAACCTAGCAAATTCTCTGCTGAATCAAGCATGGCCGCGGAGTGGAGATTCCTGGATGACATCGACCTCAAGATAATCGAGTTGCTACGCAAAGACGGCAGGATGTCGTTTATCGATATAGGGAAGAAGGTAGGGCTCTCTGAGGGCGCCGTCAGGAGGCGCGTCAAATTACTGCAGGAGAGGGGGGTAATAAAGCGGTTCACTATAGAGGTCGACCGCGGCTACGGCGTAAGCGCCATCACCTTCATCCAGCTCGAATATAGTAGCTCTGCGAAGGATGTGGTGAATAAAGTGGCTAATGTTCCCGGGGTGGAGATAGTCTACGAGCTGACTGGGAGATTTGACGCCCTGGCCATAATCTCGGCTCCCAGCATAGGCGAGCTAAATGAGAGAATAGACTTGATAAGAAATATAGAGGGCGTGAAGAATACGGAGACCGCGGTTATCCTGAGGATAATAGATTAAAGAATCACCAGACACACGGACGCCTTTCCCCCAGTCCGCATAAGTTTAATATAATGTGTTAGTTCATCTGCTGGTTAGATCGAGATGAGGCCGCGGGAGCGGTTTCTGACAGCCCTGAATAAGAAGACTCCGGATAGAGTTCCGATATGGGAACTCATCATAGACGAACCAACCCTCTCTACGGTCCTCCATAAAGAACCTACGAAGACCTCTGACGAGAAATTGAAGAGATACTGTGAGCTCGTGGAGTTCCTCGATATGGACGGCGTTACGTGGGGAGAGGATCAGCTCATGAAAAAATCCGGAGACCTCCTTATCGATGAATGGGGAATCGCGTGGAAACCAAATATCTCCGGGATACTGTACCCAATCAAGGGACCCATAAAATCGATAGAGGATTTGAAGAACTATTCGCTTCCCGATCCAGACGCCCCCCACAGGCTACAAAGCCTAGGAGAGTTGATAGACAGGTTTAAGGGAGAGCGCGCCGTGGTCTTCCTCGGACACGAGGTATTCGAGTTCTCACATTACCTGCTCGGGGGCATGGACAAGCTCTTCAGGCTATACTATTTCAATCCAGAACCAGCCATACAGTTAGCTGAAGAGATCTCCGAATACAAACTCAGGGTAATAGAGCGGGCAATTAAACTAGGAGCAGACGCTGTCGTATGCGGAGATGACTACGCGAATGATAAAGGCCCCCTCATCGCGCCGAGGTTCTTCGACAAATTCCTGCTTCCATATATCAAGAAAACCGCGGATCTCCTTCACAGGCTGGGAAAACCCTACATAAAACATACGGATGGAAACCTTTACCCAATCCTCGACAAGCTGATAAACGCCGGCATAGACGCTCTGCACCCGATAGAACCCGCCGCGGGAATGGACATAGCTAAGCTGAAAAGGCTCTACGGGGATAAGATATGTTTAATCGGAAACATAGACTGCGGGAAGCTTCTAAGCGAGGGTTCTCCAGAGGAGGTGGTTGAGGTCGTTAAGGAAACCGTAGCTAAAGCCGCGCCCGGCGGAGGCTATATACTTTCATCCAGCAATAGCATACACCCCGGCGTTAAGCCTGAGAACTTCTTAGCCATGGTAAATGCGGCGAAAAGATACGGCGTTTACCCGATAGACGAGAGCCTGGTCACCGAATATTCGAAGAAAAATTTCTACAGCAAAATGTATCCAAAATTCTTCTCATAAGCCTGCTATATATGAGGAGTTTTTAGGATCCTAAGCAATGCCTAACTCTCAGCTGCCCAATTATTCCTCATAATTCGAAAAGATTTCCTTTACGCTCTTTCTTCGAGATTCCTTGAATTTGTTAAAGTATCTTGTAGAGAGGATGGTTTTTCGTTTTAGGAGTTATGCCGAGGGTTCTCGCGTGATAAGCGATCATGGCGTCTACGGCTGCGCAGGCCGGATATACCCAGCTCGCGTTTTTTATCGGTCCATACATGATGAAGTCCGCGCCCATCGTCATCGGTAAAGCTATTACGTTAGCTCCGCAGGCCTCGAACAGCGGCGTGAGCATCTTCTTTTTCCTCAACCACATATATAATGCGTTAGACGGAGCGCAGCCAGCTGGATAACCTAGCTCATCTTTTATCCTGTAGATTATGTCGGCCGTCCAGCTTATACTCGGCACGTCCAGGACACATGGATCGATTAAGATTTTTTCGATTCCGGCTTCCTCAGCGATTTTAATCAAGTTCTTCTCGTCGTTTTCCAGCATTCTGAGTCTATCTTTAGGCATGAGGTATTTGGTGCTAAACAACAGTATAACGGCGCTCTTTATCTTGCTTGATCGCAGCACCTCAAGCTCATCCTCTTTAATGTTTTCGTCGATGGAATTGTAAATCGCCCTATCGATGAGTCCTATTTCTTCAACATGTCGGAGCGTCTTAACCCTTACAGTGGGGCTAGTGCTATCGATCAGGAAAGGAGCGTCCGTATGATCGGCCACAAACTCTACATATTTGCAGAGGGCTTCGGAGGTTTCGCCGAGCACATCAATTATGCGTGGGATGCCCGTTTTCTCGGAGACCTCCGCTTCCTTGTTTAGAAGGTCTTCCGCGGCCTT
>CAZAVQ010000115.1:0-2796 GCA_964488635.1 uncultured Nitrososphaeria archaeon | reverse complement strand
AATGTTGCTCCGCTAAGTAAGTGATTAAAAACTATGAGGGTGAAAACTATGGTTCGAAGGATTTGTAAACAAGAGGAGAATTTGCGGGGTTGTCCTTGTACTTGGGAGCCTTGTGATAAGAAGGGGATTTGCTGCGAGTGCATTAGGTATCATTGGAGCCGCGGAGAGCTTCCCGCCTGCTTTTTCCCGCCCGAGATCGAGAAGACCTATGATAGATCTCTGAAGACATTCATCGAGTATTGGAGTAAGCGGATCAAGTAGCAATTCTTCAATATTTTTTGGTTATCTTGGCTATCGGAGGCAACCTGCGTTTATGCTCATTTAGGTGAACCCTCCGTATAATTGCCCACACCTTATTCTCGGGGATCCCGGTTTCGCGTATTATCTCGTCAGGCGGCTTACCCAAATCCACGTAGAGATATAGGACCTGATCGATTTCTTCGTAAGATGCCCCGAGTTCCCCCTCCGCCGTTTGACCCGGGAGGAGCGCCGGACTGCTCGGCTTCTCCGCTATGGCCTTCGGTAGCCCGAGCCTTCTGGCGAGTTGCCTGACCTGTGTTTTGTATAGGTTGCCTATTGGGAGGAAGTCGACGCCTCCGTCTCCATATTTAGTGAAGTATCCTAGGAGCAGTTCGCTTCGATCCCCGGTTCCGCAGACGAGCAGGTTCTCCAAGTTCGCGTAATAATATAGGGTAATCATCCTGAACCTAGCCCGGAGATTCGCGTTGGCTATCTTCGCCGCGTCGTCATAGAATGGGGAGGCTTTAGCGAAGGCGTCGTATAGATTCTTTATGTCGATGAAGTGGAATTTCAAGCCGAAGGTCTCAGCGAGGCTTTTGGCGTCCTCAACATCCCTCGGAGGCGTCACCGAGCTATCGGGCATGATTAAGGCCGTAACCCGATCCTTTCCAAGAGCCTTAACCGAGAGGGCGCAGGCGACCGAGGAATCGAGACCCCCGCTTAGACCTATCACGACGCCGCGGCAGCCGGCTTCCTCCACGATTTTTACGATGAAGTCAGTGATCTCGGAGATGACCCTCTCATAATCGAGTTCAGGAAGCCTGATATTGGACATCCCAACTTAATCGCCAGCCTCCCAATATATTAATTAAGCCAAAAACAGGAAATAACAACAGTCATACAGTGATTAAATATAAAATCCGCCGCAAACAGATAAGAGCTTGGCGGCCGTCGTCTAGCCTGGTAGGACGCTGGCCCCCCGAGCCAGCGGTCCCGGGTTCAAATCCCGGCGGCCGCATTTATTCAATGGATTAGATATTTAGTCGGGATGTGTGGAATTATGCGGCTTTCTTAGTTTCGAGGTCAATTTGCAGTAGCTGCATGTTTCTGAGAGTGAGGGCATCCCGCAGGACTTGCACTCCATTAGGGTGGGTTCTTTTATTGTTTCTCTTAGCGCGGGCATGAGTCTTTTTAGATGAGATTTGTAGAACGTATGCCTGAAACCCGGGATCTCCTTTTCTATCATGTTTATCAACTCCTTTCTCTTAAGCATCCGGGAATCCTTTGCCAGAGGGCATTGAACGCTGAGTACTGGCAGCTTCCGGCTTAGCACGTAGTATAGGTTCTCCTTTTCGGTCAGCTCTATCAACGGCTTTATCTTTGTGACTAACTTCACGTTGCTGCTCCAAGCCACGGGTTTTATTCTCACCAGTTCTCCAACCGAGCCCTTGAGATAAAGTTCGAACAATACTTCGACAACATCATCTAGATTATGACCCGTCGCGAGCCTATCAGCTCCAATTTCATACGCTATTTTATTCATCAGATATCGTTTAACGGTCCCACAGGCTCCGCAGATCCTCCTTCTAAAAGGCGTGGCTTGAAAATCCGGTATGGTGTATCCCTCTTCCGCCCTCAAGTCATATATATGGCATTCCACGTCGAGCCCGCTGCAGACTCTTTCCACGGTGTTCCTACACTCCTCTGAGTAGCCCGGTATGCCGAGGTCTATGTGGATGACGGAGAGATTCACTTCGGGAAATTTCTCCGAGACTATTCTATGGAGGACCTCGAGGAGGGCTAGGCTATCCTTACCACCTGAAACCGCCACCGCGACCTTCCTCGCCTCCCTTAGCATGTTGTGTTTTGAGATCGTTTTGTAGACTTTTCGCTCATAATATCTGATGAAGCAGCCCTCGCATAGATGCATTCTGGCGTGGTCGAGACGATAGGTTGCCGGGTCTCCACAGATTCTACACCTAGTGGCCATGACCATCACATGTAACTTTTTCCTATGTTCGTTAAATCTCGTATTTCACGGCTTTTTCGGGCACTATCGCGTCCAGTGCCAGCTCATCTCTAGCATAGTTGGCTAGATCTTGGCATGATTCGGGTTCCCCGTGAATTACGAAAACTTTGGTATCTGGATTTAGTTTCTTGAGATATGATCGGAGTTCCGTTCTTCCGGCGTGGGCGCTGAAGAGGAATTGTTCAACTCGCGCCTTTACCTCGACCTCTTCTCCCCTAACTAGTAGTTTCCGCTCCTCAAGTAGCGTCGCTCCCGGTGTCCCAGGGATCTGGAAGCTCACTAAGAATATCGCCGAGTAGGGGTCATCGAATAGCTTCTCTGCATAAAATACCGCCGGACCGCCCTTCAACATCCCCGCAGGGCTGATTATGACACCTGGCTTCTCGGCCGCCCGCTTTCTCCTCCGTCTATCATTTATTTTGTTCACGTGTTTTGCAGCGGAGTATAGTAGTGGATAGCCGTCGATGAATCTCTTCTCGCTGAGGAATAGGTTGAGGACCTTTACCGCCATTCCGTCTAAGGATATT
>CAZAVQ010000114.1:0-2814 GCA_964488635.1 uncultured Nitrososphaeria archaeon | reverse complement strand
GGTCAGGCTCTTTATATACCTTTGATGTGGGGGTAAGCTTATTCAGAGGGTTTTGTGGAGGGGGTTCTCTATACTGGATAAGATTTAGAGGGAGGTGGTGGTGTTCAATATTTTTGGATGATGAGGTGCCGCATCGCCTGAGAGGTGATGAGGGATCAACCGGCTGAAGGCGCTTAGATTTATGGCCGCGTCGCAGCCCATTCGAGGAACTCGATTGTATCCGTTATCATAACCAGCGCGGTCCTTCTAATCGGCCCCGCCGGCCCTATTATGATCATTCTATCTCCTTCGACGATGGCTTCTAGGCCGCTGTACATCCCGGTTATCGATGCGAGGGGGGTTTCCAGCGGAATCTCCTGGGGCCCCACGTAGTATCTCTTTTTCTCTAGGTCTGCTTCTCCGAGATACCTTATCCTCCGCCTCTTTTCCCTGGCTCTAGCTATATCCGACTGCGAGACCTTCTCCAAGGGCTCCCGCGATATCTCATTTATCCTCACGTTTTCACCTAGTATGGACGCGATTATCGCCAGCTTCGCGGCCAAGTCCCATCCATGGGTATCCATCCTCGGATCGGGTTCAGCCAATTTTATCTCAACGGTCCTCTTGACCGCTTCCTCATAGGAGAGGCCCTGCTCCATCAGCGATAGGATGTAGTTGCTCGTGACGTTGAACATGGCCGTTACCCGTGTGACCTCTCTCCCACGTAACCCCTTAGCCACATCGGTGAATGGAGTTCCGGCCGCGACGGTTGCCCGATATCCGACGAACACCCCCCTCCTTGAGGCGTAGTCCATGAAGTCTCTGTATCCTAGGGAGAGCACGGTTTTATCCGCGGTGATCAAATTCACTCCGGCGTCCACGAGCTTCCGATAGATCGTTTTATTCGGTTCGCCGGTGACGTAGTTTGGGGGAAGGGATATGTAGGCGAGGTCGGGTTTCACGGCTTCGACCAGTTCATCCACCTCGAGTCTCTCGCGGAACCTCGGATGCCTATCAAGCTTCAAGTTCCTGTCGGCCAACTCGCGTAACGATTTGAGGTCGCTTCTCTCCTCGATTATCACGCCTCCTTTCGATGAGAGAACGCCGCAGACCTCAATATCTATCCCGCCTTGAATAATCTCCGTGTATAGGGTTTTGCCAACGTTGCCGAATCCCACGAAGATCGCCTTAATCGGCATCTCAACCGTCTCCGAGTAGGCATACAATATGTTTTTAATCTTCTTTTTATCTAGCCTAAGGTTGGGAGATGCCTTTGGATGAAGACCTCCTGAAATACGCCGTAGACCAAGCTCTGAGTTTAGGCGCAAAATATGCGGAGGCGAGGTATCAGAAAGATCTCCACGAAAGCGTAATGCTGAAAAATGGGATTCCGGAGATATCCGCGAGGGCCTTAGAAGAGGGCGTATGTGTGAGAGTTCTCTTGGACGGCTCTCTGGGCTTCGCGTCCACAAGCATCCTCAATAAGAGGTCCATTAGAAGCTGTGTAAAAGCCGCGATATCTATCAGCAAGGCTTCCGCCAAGATTCAGAAAAAAGGGATCACGCTTAGCGAAGAAGAACTCTCTAAGGCTAAGGTGGAGGTCAAACCTAGGGTAAGATTCGACGCCGTCGACCTCGATGCCAAGATCGATTTCCTAAAGGAGATCGATAAAAGCGCGGTTCAGGTTTGTGAGAAAATGGAGGTAAAGATTCCGACGAGGCTACTTGAGATCTTGAGATGGGATTGCGAGAAACGCATAATCACGAGCGACGGCGCGGATATTTACATGAAAATACCGCGTGTCATGTTTGAATACTTCCTAACGTTACATAATCCGCAGCGAGGGGTTATTCAGAGATTTGAGCACTTCGGTGAAGCCCGAGGATGGGAGGCGATCGAATCCTGGAACCTGCCTGAGAGAATTTCAAATGAAGTCCGCTCGGTCTCCACGGTCCTCCTTAAAGGCGTCGCGCCGCCGACCGAGTCCTTGGACATCGTGTTGGGACCCGAGATAACTGGTATAGCGTGCCATGAATCAGCCGGTCATCCGGGTGAGGCCGATAGGGTATTAGGTAGGGAGGCCGCTCAGGGCGGAGAGAGCTATATCAAGCCTGATCTCCTCGGGACGAAGATAGGTTCCGATGTGGTAACGGTTGTCGATGATCCCACGATCCCTAATTCCTTCGGATATAATCCATATGACGACGAAGGTGTCGCGGGTAGGGAGAGAAAACTAATCGAGAATGGGTATCTCAGAGAACTCCTACATAACCGTGAAACCGCGGCATTATTCGGCATAAAGAGCAATGGCGCCGCGAGATCGGCGGGATACGATTACGAGCCTATAATTAGGATGGCGAATACCTACATGAAGCCGGGAGATTATTCTGTAGAGGAGCTGATAGAGGATGTGAGAGATGGGGTCTACATAAAGAGCTACCAGGAGTGGAACATAGACGATGTCAGGTGGAATCAGAGATACGTTGGCGTCGAGGCGTATAGGATAGTCAACGGGGAACTAAGGGAGCCCATTAGAAACCCGGTAATAGAACTCACGACTAAGAGCTTCTTCTCATCGATAGACGCGGTTGGAAAAGATGTAGCATTTTCAGCGGGTTACTGTGGAAAAGGAGACCCCATGCAGGCAATTCCCGTCTGGTTCGGCGGCCCATCCATTAGACTTAGGAATGTTAGGCTCGGGTCGAGAGGCCCATAGAGTTTTAGAAGAAATCCTCCAGGGATACCTGCTCTCTTTCGTCTTTCTCAAAGGTAGTCTTTACGTTGCTTATCGCGACTGCTATGCGTTGCCTTAGATATTCGCTTTGAATATTTTTG
>CAZAVQ010000113.1:0-2837 GCA_964488635.1 uncultured Nitrososphaeria archaeon | reverse complement strand
ATAAATTCCGGAAGATATCGCTCAAGCGTGCTGTAGTCGGCTATCCCGCCGAGCAGCTTCAATCCACCTTTCTCCGCGTAGTAGCTCTCATCCGGGCCATAGAGCGGCATGTCGTACATGTTGTGGCAGAGGGCTGTTACATCCCCGATCGCGAAGAAGTATACCTTCCTGAACCCAACTCCCTTAGCGGCGCGATAGATCGACTCGAGACCCGGCTTCGAGATAAATCCGTAGATTATCAGTTCCTCGAGGGCGGAGTTCTTCTCCTCCGCGACTTCCGCGAGCCTCTTCAACGAGATCTCACCCGTCCTCCCGCTAGCCTCCGTGTCGGGCTTCAGGACCAATAATAACTCCCTCCTAGGCAGATTCGAGAAATCCTCGTAGACTATCTCAAGCCTCTTCGCCTCCACCTCGTCGTGGCCCCTATAGGATGGGACAACGTACCTAGGCCTCACCCAAGCCTCCCTAAATCCGACCCCGAGTTCCCGAAGCGCCTCGTGGAGCCTATACCCCGGAGCGGCCCTCAAAACATGTTCATAGACCACGGCCTCATCATCATACTCCTTAATCGGGGTCAACTCCAAGATCGCCTTAGCCGCATCCCTAGCCGCCTCGAGGCAGAGTTCCGCGAGCTCCTCTCCGACGATATGAGGGTGACAGGCGATATCCTTCCCCGCCAAGCCATCGACTATGTAGACCTCGCAATCGGATGGAAAACCGCGGACCCTGAAAATGCGTGTACCCTCGGCCAATCCAGAAACCTCAACGGGTTCGGTCAAATCAACCTCGATATTGAATATGTCAACGATTTTATCCACAGCCTCTTCGACTCTATCCAAAGAGCCCGCCTGAAACTCGAACAAACCACCTAATAAAAATCCCCACAACTAAAGGCGGATAACCAATCGACGTTAACTATTTCTTTGAACGATCCTTTCCTCCGGAGAACTCCAGGAGTTTCCTAGGATTATCCCTGACGGGTAAGTAGATCTTCTCGTAGAATTCTCTTTGGCTCTCCAAGGCTTCGCGTGGGAACCTCCTCAGATATTCTAAAGCCGAATTCCAGTATCTATCAAATTGGCCTCCAAACCTCGCCGCAACCTGCCTATCGAAGTCACTCGGCCTCTGAATCTGCCCACCTATCGCAAACCACCCCCTCGGAGACCTAAAGGCGACTTCATCCCCGATCCTCTCTTGGATTTCTTCTCCACGCTTCACGGGGGCGCCGGGTCTACCCCTAGCCCTCCTGGCCGTGACCCCGCGTTTCTTGGCCCACGCATAGAAGATCGCCCGGTTTAGGCCGAAGGATTTGGCGAGGTTTATGTCTCCCTTCAGGACATAGTATCTCGCAGCCTGTAGCAGGGCCATGACCTGGAATCTGCCAATGGGCCTGGTGGGATGAACCCTCGGCGCAGTTTCCCTCCCTCCTTCTACGGCCACCCTCATCCTTTCTTCTCCCCTGATCTCCTCGAGCGCCTTTAACGCCAGTTCATCGGCTTCTCCTTCCTCGTATCTGCTCCAATCCTTCCAGTACTTGAAGTCGTCGGGATTCGTCCATGAGAGGTCGAAGTCTTCTAGTTCATCGGGGTTCACCGTGACCGCGACTATATCCAGTTCTCGGTGGAGGCTGAGGGGGGCGGTGAAAACTCTCTGGATATCCATTATGTTCTCGATCTTCAGCTTCCTCTCGGAGACCTTCGATTTCCCACAGATCTCCAATAACTCATCCTTCGCCTTTCTCAGGATGTATTCGACTATCGAGTAGGAGACCTTGAGGGCGCCCCTTCTCCAGACCTCCTCGCCTATCGCCCTCTCGTTCAGGTGGACGTGGATCCCCCTACCCGACCAGATCAAGTAGACCGAATTCTCTACTCCATTCCTTCGCAGCTCATCGAGCAGGATCCCCGCCGCCTCCTTGATCAACTCCATCTCCTCGAGGGATCCATCCACATCCCAGCTCGGGGTCGCGTAAACTATGTTCTCCTCCCTCGATAGATCATCCTTCGAGGATAACCTCCAATAGATATTCGCGGAGCCATAAATCGTCCTCGGAACCATTTTACCATACTTGTTCAAGATCTTCTTGAGGTCAGCGGGCTCAGAGATCGTGAGGGGAGTGTTCTTGCCCCAGTACCGGTGGAAGATCCTCCTTCCACCCCGGGAAACGCATTCGACGGCGACCCACCTTCCGCTACAGAACTTCGCGATCTCAGATTCAACTTCCTCGCGGAGATAATGTTTCAATACCTTCTCAGCAGACTTCTGCATGGCCTGGAGTTATATCGAAATCCCTGCTTTAATTCGTGATGCGGCTGGGGCCACGTGATCCTACACGGAGGCTCCCAAACTAATACCGCGGAGTTCGCTACGCTAAATTCCTGAGAGGGCTTGGTCGAGGTCCTCCTTCAGATCCTCAACGTCCTCCAATCCTATGGATAGCCTGAGCAAGTTCTCAGTTATCCCTAATTCCTTCAATAGCTCCTGGGGCATGTTCTTGACCGCGCTCCAGATCGGGTAGGTGATGAGGGTCTCCGTTGCCCCGAGGCTAGGCGAAGGCTTAATCACCCTCGTTTTCGACATCAGGCACAGCGCCTCCCTCTGGCCTCCCCTCACCTCGAAGCTTAGGACGCCTCCGTAAAGCTTCTCCTTGAAGAGCTTGTCCGCCGTCGATTTGTAGGGGCTGTCGGAAAGACCTGGATAGTGGACCTGCTTTATCTTCGGGTGATCTCTGAGGAACTCGGCGACCTCAAGGGCGTTCTTGGACTGGATCTCGAATCTGGGTTTCAGGGTGCTTATTCCCCGGATGGTCAGGAAGGCGTCGAAGGGTGAGAGTATGG
>CAZAVQ010000112.1:0-2903 GCA_964488635.1 uncultured Nitrososphaeria archaeon | reverse complement strand
CGTGTAGATCGCCATGCACCTCGGACAGTAAGAGACCCACCCCAACTTCCTCAACCTCTCTTTTGCGGGGTTTATGCCGCGTTCGACCCTTACCAAAATCCTCGCGTAATGGTCTTTTTGGAAAGAGAGTAGGGGGGTCGCCGCTAACCCTAGTCTCGCCGCCGTCTTAACCATGAATCCCGTGAGGATCCTTAATGCGAGCTCCTTAGAGAACGGCGTCTTTAACGGCTTTATAGAATACTTCCTCATACATGACTCCGCTTTTGCACCAGCTAATGCCGACATATCAGTCGCGGTCGCGCCGAGGATCGCACCTCGTCCACATCCCCTAAACCCGTTTTCCATAAATTTTGCCGGAGAGCCTGCGGGATCTATGTCTACGTAATCGTATCGCGGCCTACCTCTTCCGCACATCGCTAGCAACTCATTTGCATCGAGATTGGATGCCTTAACCACGTCTTCGACTGCGTTAACCTCGGCGTTGAGTTTGATTAGTTCGTAGGCATTTTTCGAGATGTCGTTTGCTACTATTTCCTCGGCGATATCCGTCTCTACAGCGATCCTGATGCTCCTGACGCCCGTTCCTGCAAGCGCCTCACAGATCCTCGTTTTCTTTCCCTCGAAATAGGATGCTAGGAAGAGTATCGTGACGTCGCGATTTGGCTTGGAAACAGGGTTAAAGAAGACTGGTAAGCTCGTCGGCGCATATCCCTTTGAGGAGGGGAGGAGTGGGGAATAAAATCTCACCTTTCCTTCATATCTGAGCTCCACCCTATATCCGAGCCTTTTCTCCGCTTCCGCGGGCTCTATCATCTCCCCTCAACGGCCTCCACGATATTCTTAACAATTATCGAGGGCACTTGATCACGATTTTCGCGATTAAGTATGATTAAGTTTTTCCCGGCAGCCCTCTTGACCTTGATTACGAGCGGGTCTCTAGATCTATAGTGAACAGTTATGATCGCATTCTTATCCGAAGATATGAGCCTCTCGACGGCCTCCCTAAATTTCCGGCTGAAGAGCTCCATGGGACCTACCTCATCAACCACCACCACTTCCGCCTCCTTTATCCCATCCAGTAATGCAGATACGCCGATCACCTCGAGATCCCTTAAATTGACTACGTATCTTCCGAGCCTGGGCCCTTCGCTGAATCGGATATGAGCTAAGGTTCCTTCCCCTCCCGTAATCCTCTTTACCGCGAACCCGATCCGCCTCCCGTGCTCTCTGATCTCTTGGGTGTACATTCCTTCAACTTTGATGTTTCTTTTCTTCAGCTCCTCTACTATCCTCAGTACCGTCGTGGTTTTTCCGCATCCGGGAGGCCCCGTTAAAGCGTATAGTATCCGCATACTCGACCTCACTTATCCGGCTATAAGATTTGCAGTTTCTCGATAAAGACGTTTTCGATTACTCCACGATTACGAGTTCTAGAGGTGAAGTCGGCCTAAACGGGAGGATCTGCCCGAGTCCACGTGACACATAGAGGATTCCTCGATCTCCGAGGTCGTAGAGCCCCCGAGTATAAATCGAATTCGAGATAATTGTAAGTCCGCCTATTACGACTCCACCGTGAGTATGGCCGGTCAAGACGAGCCTCGCGGCGTTTATCTGAGGTGTAACGTTTGGATCATGCGCCAACACGATATCGACATCGGCTATCCGAGGATACTGCCTATCATCTCTCCAATCGACCCCGAAAAGCCTCCATCCAGAAAATTCGACGGCCTCGTCGATCAACAGGTGGAAACCGCATTCTCGCCTCAACAGCGCTCCGAGCTCTGAAACCCTATTACTCCAGTGATCATGATTTCCCAGAACCGCGTATTTCTTCCGGGCATCCAAGGTGGAGAAATACTTTCTAACCGGATCGAGATCTCCGGTATATTCGTCGATGATATCCCCTCCGTGTAAGATTATGTCGGGATCCTCCCTAGACAGTATCTTTAGCACCTCCTCCTCCACAGGGCCGAAGAAATGTGTATGCGTGTCCACTAAAAATGCGAGTTTTAATCCCAAGCCGAGTTTTAGCCGCGTAACTTCTATTCTTATGGTTTCTATCCATGAATAAGCGGTTATGGCCCCGATGGTGGATCCCATAATTGAGAGAAATGATCTCCTCGAGATCTTCAACCCGTCATCACCCTGATTAGTCTGTAATAAAATCGTCAAGTTTTCTCTGAGCGATTTTAGCCAGCGTCCTCCAGCTAGATCTGATATGCGGGCTATCTATCCCGCGGCTTCTCATAAGCTCCATCAAAAACCTCCTAGTCCTACCATCTGAGGGATAGCCTGATCCGAAATCCCCTAGCTCCGATTTTAACTCCTCAATTAACCTGTCCCGCTCGCATTTAGCTATAATCGATGCCGCCGAGACGATGGGATATTTTTCATCAGCCTTGTGCTCCAGTATTAGCGAGCATCTATGGGTCAAGTTATCTTCGATCAATATCCTAAATTCCGCGTATTTCGTGGACGGCAAGTCTATGTAGGCGGCGTCCGGTTTCAGGCGGTTGATTATCTTTGCGAAAACCCTGGCTTCCAGTTCATTTAATCCACAAGCCTTTTTCCTCCTGGTAGAGGAATCGATCGTTAAGGCGTCCAATACCACTATCTCGATATCTTCGGCTAAGTCCCTTATCAGCTTAGATAACTCGACCCTTGTTCCGGGGGTGAGCTTCTTCGAATCCTTAACCCCGATATCGATTAAGTCATTTGTTTTATTCTGGTCGATCAATACGCCTGCAACTACCATCGGACCTATAACCGCGCCCCTCCCCGCCTCATCGATCCCGCAAATCCTCAACAAGTATTTCTTGGCAAATGTTTGTTCTTAAGCATTAAATCCAAAAGGGATAATGGATACTCCTCCGGAGAAAACCAAGCTATATAGATGGGACTTC
>CAZAVQ010000111.1:0-2914 GCA_964488635.1 uncultured Nitrososphaeria archaeon | reverse complement strand
ATGAGGGGCAGGTATAAGGCTTCGCTAGCTCCCTGCAGATCTCGCAACGCCAGATTTTCACTTTTCCGCAGTTTGGACATGGGAAGCTCACGGCATGCTCATGTGGGTCGATAGGCTTCCTGCAAGAGGTGCAAAGCGGGAGGACTATTTCTTCACTCATTCCCTGAGAACGCCTAGAAACCATAATATAAATTATGAATTTACGGCATAACCCTGAGACCCCTAAAAAGCGAGGATAACTGGAAGTCCATATCTCCGAATCTGGCCAGATATTCTGCTACCGGTTGGGAGGCAGCGAGCCTGAGGAGGAGCTCTTGGAGACCCGGGGGAACCATGTAGAGGAAGCTTCGGATATAGGAGATCCCAATTAATTCTCTTAATACTTTCTGAGCCCTTTTCAAGTATTGTCCCGGGTGACCGCCCTTTAGCTCCTCCGCTATCGCAGATGCGAGGTTTATGGATAAGAGACCGCCCATGATCACGCCTCCACCCGTCGTCGCTTTAACGTGTCCCGCGGCATCTCCTACCGGTACGAATCTATCCGCGAAGTAGAAGTCTTCAAGCGGTCTTCCGGTGTATATTACGTGAGAAGCTTTTTCCAAGATCCTCGTCTTCGGGAACTCCTTTCCTAGGAATTTCGCCAGCTTTTTACCTAAACCTGGGCGTCTCGAGGCAGCCCCGATTTTTCCACGGTCCTCATCGATCGGGATGAAGTATGCGAAGAAATCGGGGAAATCCCTGAGAAAATATAGGTGAACAAAATCACGGGGGAGGCCGTGTCCCTCTACTATGAATTGGGTGATCGGAATCCATCCGCTAGGATCTGGAACTTTTCCGACGACTTTCCTTAGCAGAACTGAGCCCGCCCCTTCGGCATCGATTACCCAAGATGCGTGAAATATCCCGGCGGTCGTGTGAAGCTCGAGTTCACTACCCCTCTTTGATACCCTCTTAACGCGGACACCCGTGAATATCTTTGCCCCAGCCTCCTCGCAATCATCGGCGAGCTTTCGGTCGAAGAATTTTCTGTTAACAACGGCCGCAATCGGTCTCCGAGCGTCGAGAAGGTATTCTCGCCCGGACTCCGCGTGGAATATGGCGCCTCTAACCACGTTCTGGAGGTATTTCCTGAACCCGCCTACCGAAAGCCTCTCCAACCCCTTAAGGCTAAGTAATCCAGCGCACCTCTCCGGTTCTCCGATCTCCAGATCCTTCTCGAAGACCGCGACCTCGACCCCCCTCCTCGCGGCCTCCCTGGCCGCCAGCAAGCCGGCTGGACCACCCCCGATCACAGCTAATTCGATCATCCCGTTAGCCGCATTATTTTCCGTGAAAAATACTATAAAATATCGCGACGCAAAAACTTACAATTGATCAAGGCGGTGAGCGTGAAGGACTTTGAAGAAGGTTCGTGCCCACGTAATTATCTCAGGTAGGGTTCAGGGAGTCTTATACAGGATGAGCGCGAAGAAGATGGCGGACAGGATAGGGGTTAAGGGTTGGATACGAAATCTCCCAGACGGAAAAGTCGAAGCGGTTTTTGAAGGCGATGAAGACGCTGTAAAGCGGATGATCTCCTGGTGCTGGGTTGGCCCGCCGGGCGCCAAGGTTATGAGTATAGATGTCGAGTGGGAAGAATATCTCGGAGAATATAAGGACTTCAGGGTTCTCTATTAGGCCAATATAAGGAACCTACAATTCAAAGCTATATAGCTCGCCTGTATATCATTAATCTGTAACTTGTTGATGAAGGAACCTTCTCTAAGGGCCGCTGGAATGGCCCTCTCAACAGCCCTAGTCTTAGCCGCGACAATCATGATAAACGTCTATGTCCCCGCGACCAGGGGCTACTTCAACCTCGGCGAGACCATGATCTACCTCGTAGCGTTGCTATTCGATCCGCTAACCGCGGCGTTCGCCGGGGGAGTTGGATCCGCCCTAGCAGACGTCGTCTTGGGTTATACGATATATGCTCCGGCGACTCTTGTGATTAAGGCGGCTGAAGGTGCTTTGGCTTCGACCTTGGTCCGTAGGCTGAGAGGCGGGCAGCGGGGTCTCTTCGCCCTCTCCATGGGCACGGTTGCCGCATACTTCAGCGTGGTCTTGGTCATAGGTTACACGATCTTTGCGGGGGAGATAGAGTTGACGTTATCCGGGTTATTGACCCTGAAGGGATTCATCGCGCCGACCAGCTGGATACTCATCGCGTCAGCCGCTGTCGCCACCCCACTTTACATACTCATCAGGAAGAAGGGTGAAATAGGTTTGATACTGATATCGCTTCTCTCCGCAGGGTCGATAATGATACTGGGATACTATCTCTATGAGCAACTAGTCCTCGGATACTACGCCCTGGCAGAAGTCCCAGTTAACCTAGGGCAAGTCGTAATGGGCATCGCGGTCGCGATACCCGTCTACACGTTGATCAGAAAATACACCCGTAGATTGCCGGAGAGCATCTAGGGAATTTTCCTGTTTTCTGATTGTATAGATGTGACCGCCGCTGTAAAAAGGGTTATAAGTTCCGCGGCTTTACCAAGTCCTGGAGTGGCCTGAATGATGAGGAAGAGTAGGGGTCCGGAGGTTCAGCTTAGGGTCGCCGAAGCCCGGCAGAGGGATATCGGTAGGAAGATCGCGAGAGTTGATAGCAGGGCGATGAGGGAGCTGGGTCTAAGCCCAGGAGACCTCATCGAGATAATTGGGAAGAAATCCACGGTCGCGATAGTCTGGCCCCCGTATAAGGAAGATGATGGAATGGGGTTGATAAGGATAGATGGCGAGATCAGGAGGAATGCCGGGGTATCGGTGGGCGCCTACTCGTCTATCAGGAAGGCTTCGGCGAAGCCCGCGACAAAGGTGGTCCTCGCCCCCTTCGAGTCCCTCCCCTTTGTGGGAGACTTCGCGAGGATCGTTC
>CAZAVQ010000110.1:0-2916 GCA_964488635.1 uncultured Nitrososphaeria archaeon | reverse complement strand
AGATTCCGCAGATCCTAGCTGTCAGGTCAGGCGCCTCGAGATATGATCGGCCTCTTAGGAAGGCTTCGAAGAATCTCGGGGGCTCGAAGATATTTACCTCTACGTATTCTATTCTGCCGTCCTTTATTCTGACCCATACGCCTCCCTCTCCCTCGACCCTCGCCAAGTGTTGGACCTTTATCTCATAACTCTTATTCCTGCCGCTCATACCTCGCCACGAACCTCCTGAAGGATTCAGACCAGCTAGTAATATTCTTGAATCTTAAGATTACCTCATCCCTCGGCAGCCCCGTCTCCTCAAACCTCCTCGAGAGGGCCTCCGGCTTCGGATCTACCATCGGGCCGAAGCACCCATAGCATCCGCGGCCATAGCCCGGGCATAACGCCCCGCATCCCTCCTTGACTACGGGGCCGAGGCATGGAATTCCCTTCGCTACGACTACGCAGATGTTTCCCTTCCGCTTGCATTCTTGGCAGAGGCTTTCCTCCCGATGATAGACTTTTTTGCCGATGATGATCTGCTTTAGCACGCTTAGGAGTTGGAGTTTATTAGCTGGACACCCGCTAACCGCGTAATCTACTTGGATGTAATCTGAGACGGGGGAGGATTTCTCGAGGGCGCTTACCCATTCCGGTTTCGGGTAGACTTGTTTCTTAACATCATCGAAGTCTAACCAGTTTCGGAGGGCCTGTATCCCGCCGTAGGTTGCACATGAGCCGACCGCAACGACGATCTTAGATTTTTCACGTATCTCCTTCACGATCTCAGCTTCATGCGGCGTGGAAACGGATCCCTCAATTAACGCTACATCATACGGTCCTGGGCTTGTTTTACTGCTCGCTTCGAGGAAGTAAGCTATCTCTATCCTCTCGGATAAGGCCAGTAGGTCCTCGCCGAGGTCTATTATTTGCTGCTGGCACCCGCTGCACGACGACAGCTTGAAGACCGCTAAACGGATCTTCCTTTCCCCACTCATATCTGATCCACCCAAAAATACCTCTTAATCAGCCAATAAGGGAATACCGGGCCATGCCTGCAAACGAAGTAGGGGCCGACTTGACAGTGGCCACAGAGTCCGACGCCGCATTTCATTCTCCTCTCGAGTGATAGGTATATTTGGTTATCCTTGAATCCCGCTTCCTGCAGGGCCTTAACTGTGAACCGCATCATGATCTCAGGTCCGCAGACTAGGGCTATCGTCTTTTCTGGATCGATCCTGGCCTTCGGGATGAGGGTGGTGACGACTCCGACGTGCCCTTTCCATCCCTCCTCTGCGTGATCGACGGTTACGAGGAACTCGGTATTCGGAATGGCTTGATAGGACTCGAATTCGTATCGATAGAGGAGCAGGCTCGGGGTCCTGGAGCCGTAGAGTAGCGTGAATTTCCCATATCTCTCCCTATTCTCCTTGATCTCCATTATCACCCCTCTAAGGGGGGCGAGTCCTATGCCTCCGGCGACGATAAGGACGTCTTTTCCCCGAAGTCTTTCCATGGGCCATCCCTTGCCATACGGCCCTCTTATCCCAACCCTGTCGCCTTCCTTCAGCTTAAACAAATACTCCGTCAGCATTCCAACGGATCTAATCGTTTGACCGATGAGTCTCCCGTCGCCGCAATCGCATATCGACACAGGGGCTTCTCCGACGCCTGGAACATATATCTCCGTGAATTGACCGGGTTTGGGCTTTTCCGGTAGCCCTTTCTCGACCTCGAAGTAGAATGTCTTAGTATCTGGGGTTTCTGTTACGATCTTTTTTATCGTCGCAGGGATTGGGGTTAATGGGGCATAGGTTACCTCCTGCATTTCTCCTCAGCCTCCTTTACCACGCTCGAAATCACATCTCGGAGATCTATCCCGGCCGGACACCAAGTTATACACCTCCCGCATCCAACGCATCCGAAGCTTCCAAACTGCCTGAGCCAGTAAACAAACTTGTGTAAAACCCAGTGTCGATATCTTGCCCATAAATCTTTTCGAAAATGCCCAGCCGCGACTTGGGCGTAGCTGTAGCTGTGGCAGCCATCCCAGATTCTGATCCTCTTGGCGGAGCCGTCCAGTTCGGGTTCATCTACCATGTCGAAGCAGAAGCACGTGGGGCAGACCATATTACAATTCGCGCATCCAAGGCATTTCTCAGCCACCTGCTTGTAAACCTCGGATTCGATATCGGATTCTAGGATTTCAGGGAGGTTGTCGATCGAGAATCCCGCCCTCGCCTTCTCCGCCGCCTTCGCGGCGACTTCCCTCAGCTTGTCTAATGACTCTGCGCTGGCTGGTTCGAGATCCAGCTCGCTCAGTAGCTCGATTCCTAAGTCGCTTCCGGGTTGAAACAATACTTCGCCATCTAGTCTGGTGTATGCTATGTCAAATCCATGAGTGGCCGTGGGCCCGGTTCCCATGGTCGCGCAAAAACAGGTGTCCCCAGGGCTGGTGCAGTTTTCGACGATTAGGAGTAGATTCTTTCTGACATTCAAGTAATAGTTATCTCCTAAGGATCCCTGGACGTCGTCCATGATCTTGATGGCTGCAAGATCGCATGGCTTTATCCCGAAGAAAGCGGTTTTTGGGAAATCATATGTAGGATACTCGATATTCCAGTCGGGTTTTATAGTAAACAGGATTAACTCGGGTGGATAGAGGTAGCGTTTCGGAGAGTCCGGGCCATTCCGGAAATGTCCTTCCTCCTTAGTTAGCCTGTAATATCCCGGAGCCTGCTTATCACCATATCCATAGGGAATTTCCCCGAATTTTTCTAGTGTTCGGAGTCTAACGGCGTCACCGTCGATTTTCGGGCCGATTATCCTATAATCTCTCTTCTTAATCTCCTCGAAAAGCGTCTCGAGGCTCCTGAGTGGTCCGGAATAGATTGATCCGAGGAACAATTTTCAAGGGGATGAATGCGCATAAGCGAG
>CAZAVQ010000109.1:0-2923 GCA_964488635.1 uncultured Nitrososphaeria archaeon | reverse complement strand
TCTATCTCGGAGGCTATCTCCTCCTCCACACCCTCAGCCCCCTCGATATAATATAACAGGTCCACGACCTTTTTCGTCGGAGAGGACGGCCTCATAATTATTATCTTCGATTTCCTCGCCACCTCTACAACTACTTTCCTTAGATTCTCCTCGATGTTCTCGACGCTTTTTACTAGGATGCATTTCAGACTTGTATCCTTAAAGAGTTCGACTTGAAGGCTCTCGGCGGGCGTGGTCTCGGTCAGGTCGAATAAGCTAACCCGTCTCACTTAACTTTTTCAGAACCCCGTGAAGATGAACTTTCCGTCTATATTGGCAGGATAACTATGTTCAGGGATTATCGTTTTTGATCGATATGGATTAGCTTTTGGATTGTCATGATAGTCGGGATTCCCAAGGCCATCTGCGAGATCAATTCGCCTGGGAGGACCCCAAGGTATCCTATCCAGAGCATGTCTGTCCAAGAGACGTTTGGCAGGATTATAAATGGGAGGTATGATCCGACGATTAGGGTCACTATGAGGGACGATGTGAGGGTGGCGGCCACGATCCTCAGCTTCTCAGTCCGCTGATAAGCGATTCTATATGCGGAATAGGAGGCTATTAGATTGGCTAGGCTACCGGCAACGACGTCGATTGGGTTAGCTGGATAGCCGACGGGAAAGAGGTTCGCCAAAATGCATCCAAAGAATACTCCATAAACTGCTGGGAGACCCGCCACCACGGACATAACTATCAATACATCCGAGATCCTAACTTGGAGTGGAAGATAACTTATCGGGGCCAGCGCGATCGTCAGAGCGAAATATAACCCCGTGAATAAAACCGCGGCTGCCACCGACTGTAATCCCGTCTTCTTCCTCGCAGACAGCATTCATGATTCCTCCAAAATCTATGGGTGCTCTTTCAGTAACCCAGGGGAGCTCATATATTAATTTATCAGGGTGAAGTCGGGGGTTCCGCGTCAGAATAATCGCCGACGTCCTACCGCCTCTATGACCGGTTTTCCATAGATGGCGATTGGGTAGCCACAGAACTTGCATCTATTTTTCTCATCTAGGTTCCAGCTTAGAATGTCGAATCCGTAGCGCTCTATCACCACTTGGCCGCATTCGGGGCAGATCGTGTTCTCATAGGGGTGGCCTGGAACGTTTCCGAGATATACGTATCGCATTCCCTCCTCCTTTGCCAGCTCGTAATGTTTCTCCAAGGTCTTAATCGGAGTTGATGGGAAATCCAGCATCTTATAATCTGGATGAAATCTCAGAAAGTGTACCGGAACGTCGGGGCCTAGGTTATCATATATCCATCTAACCAGTTTCCTGGCATGATCCAGGCTATCGCCTATCCCGGGCACCACTAAGTCCGTGATCTCGATGTGCACCCTAGTTTTATCCCGAAGCTCAATCAACGTCTGGTAGATCGGATCCGGGCTGGGGACGCCGGCGAACTTCCGCAAGAATTCTGGATCTCCATTTCCCTTAAAATCTACTGTCGCCGCATCTAGGAAATCCTTCGCCTCGTTGACGGATTCGGGGGTCCAATAACCGTTGGTTACAAAGATGTTTATCATCCCCTCCTTCCTCGCCAAGACCCCCACATCATGTGCGAACTCCATAAAGATAGTCGGCTCGTTGTAGGTATACGCTATACCCTCACTCCTATACCTTTTCGCCATCGCCACCACGGCTTCGGGGGAGACGTCGGCGCCCTCAACCTTTCTCCTCTGACTAATATCATAATTTTGACAATATTTACACGCCCAATTACATCCGGTTGTAGCTATGGATAGGACCCTCGCCCCGGGAGCGAAGTGCATGACGGGCTTCTTCTCTATCGGGTCAACATGCGCCGCGATTATCTTACCATACACGAGTAGGTAGAGGACTCCATCCACGTTCTTCCTGATACCGCAGAATCCAACCTGCCCGGGCTTCAACCTACAATACCTGGGGCAGGCCTTACACATGACGACTTTATCTCCCAACCTCTCATACAGTCTAGCAGGCTTACCCTCAACCATCTTTTTCTCCAACTACATTAAGTAGACGCTGGATCTATAAAGATTGCCTAAGTCAGATTTATGGGGGACGTGGATGGTTTGAAGGGGGTTTACCTGCTCCACCTAAAGACCTTGGGCGACGTAAAGATAAGGACCGGTAGCTTGGGTTTGCTCAAATTTGAGAAGGGCGCATACGTATATGTCGGATCAGATCAGAGAAATGTCGAGAAGAGAATTCAAAGACATAGATCAAAGAAAAAGAAGAAAAAATGGCATATAGACTACGTCACATCCCACGAGAAGGTGATCGTGACGGCGGCATGCATATATGAGCTTCCAAAGGAGTATGAATGCAAAATAGCGAACGTGCTATCAGAAATGGGATCGAAGATGTTTAAGGGATTCGGGTCATCGGATTGCAGGTGCCCGAGCCACTTTTTCAAGATAGACCGGGAATTCAATAAATTGATATCAGAGGTCTCCAATCGGATTAAAGCTCAACCAGTCTCAAGAATGGAGTTCATTTAGCCTCGAGATCGCCGGCTCTTCAAGGATTTTTTATTAAGCTTCTGAATTATCATCTTCGATGAATTGACGTCGATTGATATCGCGAGTTCATCGCCTTCTTTAAATGGGAACTGGCTATCATGCGCGAGCTTCGCCGGTATATGGATGTAATAATACTCGTTTCCGCTGACGTGGACTTTCTTCCGTAGGTGGCTCCTCGCCCTGAGCATGTTCTCGATCCCCCGCTAGTAGATTTGTTCCCGAATTTTGTATATAAAAATTATGGGTAAAAAAGGGTTACCATGATTTGCACGGATTCATTAAAGTATTCCGCCTAAGCTTTTTATTGTCGAACCTGAATACATGAATTTAAGCGTAGAGACCATGGGGAGGATAAAAACTCGGAAAGTTAAG
>CAZAVQ010000108.1:0-2925 GCA_964488635.1 uncultured Nitrososphaeria archaeon | reverse complement strand
CTCGTCGGAAAAATGCAGCTCACGAGCATAGCGTTCATGGTGGGCTTCCTGAGCTTGATGGGGTTCCCGCCGCTGCTGGGCTTCTGGGGAGAACTCTTCGTCTTCGCTGGATCGGTTTACGCGGCCCTCTCGGGGTCGATCGATATGTTGAGGTTCCTGCTCACGATGATAGCGATACTGATGGCTATACTCACGGCTGGCTACGGCCTCTGGACTATAAAGAGGATCCTGTTCGGCGAGCGAGGTGAAAGGGTCGAAGCGGCGGAGAGTGAGCCCTTGTTGATGATAATCCCTATGCTTATCTCCGCGATACTGATAGTAATTCTCGGGATCCAGCCATCTCTATTGACTAGGCTGTTATCTGCGCTGAGCTCTCTCTGAGAGAGGAATTAGTAGGTCGGCATTATCAGGTGGGTTACCTGTTTTAGCTTGCCAACCCTCCTCAACTTCATTAGAAACTCCTTAACTTTGGACGCCTTCCCCCTCACAGCTATTATCAGAAGACAATCCTCTTTGGAGAGGTGAAGGTGAAGCGCGGAGGGAATTATGTCCCTGAAATCATGTTGGACGTCGGTCAACTTCTCCTCTAGATCATGTTCCTCATGAGAGTAGTGGACTAGGATCGCCCCGACCACATCTTCATCCGATAGCCTCCAAGAATTAAGCGAAATGAAATGCCTTATCGCCTCTTGAATGGCCTGGGAGCGCGAGCCTATCCCAATCTCCTCGATTATCTTATCGAATTTCTTCAGGAGCTTTTCGGGAAACGAGACCCCGGTTTTAACCACCTTTCCCATCAAAGAAAAGCTGTTCTAAGGCAGGTTATATTAGCTTCTCCTCAAAGAGCTCCTCAAGCCTTCTCTCCATAAACTCGCGCGCAACCTCTTCTCCCCGCTCTCCAGCGGATTCCGCCTCTCGGAGAGCCTCATCTCTGACCTCGAGTTCTAGACCTCGGCCACCCAAGAGAAACCAGGCCGTGATCCCATTTCCATCTAGAATCTCTATGTTGCCCTTACCAAGCGTGCACCCGGTCGTGAATTGAATGCCGTCGAGGAAGCAGGTATAGGGGACTTTCCTCACAAGGGAGATCCTTGCCACCATTTTCAAGGGTTTCCAACCCAAAACCTCGACTGCGCGGAGACCGGCCCTAAGCCCGAGAACTAGAAATGGCCCCAGGTGGCCATGAAACTTCGCAGCCCGCTCCAAGAGTTCATCTCGGTTCAAGGGAGATCGCCTCCATGACCCTTTTTCTGAGGAGTGCTGAGATTAGGGCTGCGGAGATGAAGATCGCGGCGGCGCCTATGACTATACATGATCCGACTGGCAGGTTGAAGCCGAAGCTGAGAAGTATTCCGAGGATCGAGGCCATGGCTCCGATCAAGGAGGACGTGAAGATTTGTTTCCTCAAGCTCTCCGAGATCTGGAGAGATGACGCTGATGGAATGAAGAGTAGGGAGAAGACCAGGAATCCCCCGGTTATCCTCAAGGTGAAGACGATCACTATTCCAGCTAACGCCGTTAAGAGGTAAGTGTATCTCCTGACATCGACTCCCTCCGCCTCGGCGAGCTTCGGGTCAAAGAGAATCGAGTATATCCTGCCCCAGAAAGTATGCAGGAAGACGGCGTAGATAATGGTGAGAGTGAATAGGATCGCGAGATAGCTTGGGGTTATCGCGAGAATGCTCCCCCAGAGTATTTGCCCGACTTTTTCGCTCGCAAGCGTCGGACCCGGCGCCATCATTAGAAAGATAAACGTCAAGGCATTGTAGATGGAGAAGAGGGTCATCGAGGCCATGTCGAGTGGGATCCTCAGGTAATCCGAAAACGGCCCCATAATAAATGCCGTTAAGATCGCGAATAATCCCCCAAGAATTATTGGGTCCACCTCGAATATGAGCGACATCGCCGATCCCGCCAGCGCCGCGTGGGCCATGGTGAAGGCTATCGTGCTGAGCTTCATCCTCCCGCAGATCGCCCCGGTTGACCCGCAGAGGGATCCCGCAACCGCGCCGGCGATGAGAGAGTTAAGTAGGAGGCTTGAGATCGTGGGAGGCCACCTCCACTATCCTACCTTCCTCCATCTTGATGGTGAGATCGCATCTAGGCGGCGTGAATGACGCGTCGTGGCTGACCATGATGACCGTGCAACTGGAGTCGATTAATTTCGGAAGCAGGTTCATCGAAATGAATCTCCTCGAATCTTCATCAAGCGCGCTGAATGGCTCATCTAAAAGGAGGAGCTTAGGCTTCCTCACCAACGCCCTCGCTAGCATGACCTTCTGCTGTTGGCCACCGCTGAGCCTGCCGATAGGTTTCTCGGCCAGCTCCTCTATTCCGAGCATCGTTAACGCTTCCTCAACCAGTTCCCAGTCCTCATCCCTCAGCCTCCCGAATTCTCGATTCGAGGCTATCCCCATAGCAACCACTTCCCTGACCGAGAAGGGTTCCCCAGGGGGCTTCATGAAATCTTGTGGGAGATAGCTGCAGAGCCTCCTTATTTTGGCTGCCTCCTTAGGTACATGGTATCCTAGGACCCTGACTACTCCACGTCTTGGTTCGAGGAGTCCGAGAATGGTTTCCAAGAGGGTCGTCTTCCCCGCGCCATTTGGCCCGACCACCAGGGTGAGGCTATTGATCGGAATCGATAGGGTCACGTCCACTATCGCCGGCCTCTTCTCCCCGAAATAGTACGTAGACACGCCTTTCATTTCAACGGCATATCCCGCTCCACTGTTCAACTCCTAATCCTCCTGATCAGGTACGCCAGCAACACGGCTTCGATAACTGCTAGGGCGATTAGGCAGTAAACCAGCGTCTGATAAAGGTCCAGCGTCCGGCGGAGCTCAAGCGCGGCGATTTTCACGTCATACAATTCCGTGGCCTTGAAGAGCTCATCTGCGTTCATCTTCATAAGATCTATTAACG